>CABTZI010000040.1:0-9669 GCA_902489265.1 uncultured Streptococcus sp. | reverse complement strand
TTTACAGATATTGCAGGGATTGTAAAAGGAGCTTCAAAAGGAGAAGGACTAGGGAATAAATTCTTGGCCAATATCCGTGAAGTAGATGCGATTGTTCATGTAGTTCGTGCTTTTGATGATGAAAATGTTATGCGTGAGCAAGGACGTGAAGACGCCTTTGTAGATCCACTTGCAGATATTGATACAATTAATCTGGAATTGATTCTTGCTGACTTAGAATCAGTGAACAAACGATATGCGCGTGTAGAAAAGATGGCACGTACGCAAAAAGATAAAGAATCAGTAGCTGAGTTTAATGTTCTTCAAAAGATTAAACCAGTCCTCGAAGATGGAAAATCAGCTCGAACTATTGAATTTACAGATGAGGAACAAAAGGTTGTCAAAGGTCTCTTCCTGTTAACGACTAAACCAGTGCTCTATGTTGCTAATGTGGACGAGGATGTGGTTTCAGAACCTGACTCTATTGACTATGTTAAACAAATTCGTGAATTTGCAGCGACAGAAAATGCTGAAGTAGTAGTTATTTCTGCGCGTGCTGAGGAAGAAATTTCTGAGTTAGACGATGAAGACAAGCAAGAATTTCTTGAAGCACTTGGATTGACAGAGTCAGGCGTTGACAAATTAACTCGTGCAGCTTATCACTTACTTGGACTTGGAACTTACTTCACAGCTGGTGAAAAAGAAGTTCGCGCTTGGACCTTTAAACGTGGTATGAAAGCTCCTCAAGCAGCTGGTATTATCCACTCAGACTTTGAAAAAGGATTTATTCGTGCAGTTACCATGTCATATGATGATTTGGTGAAATATGGATCTGAAAAGGCCGTAAAAGAAGCTGGACGCTTGCGTGAAGAAGGAAAAGAATATATCGTTCAAGACGGCGATATCATGGAATTCCGCTTTAATGTCTAAAAAATTTAATGAATAGTATCAATTAGGTTGGAAAAAAATTCCAACCCTTTTGGCTTTTGAAAGGAAAATAAATGACCAAATTACTTGTAGGCTTGGGAAATCCAGGGGATAAATATTTTGAAACAAAACACAATGTTGGTTTTATGTTGATTGATCAACTAGCGAAGAAACAGAATGTCACTTTTACACACGATAAGATATTTCAAGCTGACCTAGCATCCTTTTTCCTAAATGGAGAAAAAATTTATCTTGTCAAACCAACGACCTTTATGAATGAAAGTGGAAAAGCAGTTCATGCTTTATTGACTTACTATGGTTTGGATATTGAAGATTTACTCATCATTTACGATGATCTTGACATGGAAGTTGGAAAGATTCGTTTAAGAGCAAAGGGCTCAGCAGGTGGTCATAATGGTATCAAGTCTATTATTCAACATATAGGAACCCAGGCCTTTAATCGTGTTAAGATTGGAATTGGAAGACCTAAAAATGGAATGTCAGTTGTTAACCATGTTTTGAGTACCTTTGACAAGAATGATTATATTGGTATTTTACAGTCTATTGACAAAGTTGACGATGCTGTAAACTGCTATTTACAAGAGAAAAACTTTGAGAAAACGATGCAGAGGTATAACGGATAAATGGCGACCTTATTAGATTTATTCTCAGAAAATGATCAGATCCAAAAATGGCATCAAAATTTAGCAGATAAAAAAAGACAATTAATGTTAGGTTTGTCAACTTCTACAAAAGCTTTAGCAATCGCTAGTAGTTTAAAGAAAGAAGATAAGATTGTTTTATTGACATCAACTTATGGAGAAGCAGAAGGGCTTATTAGTGATCTTATCTCTATCTTGGGTGAGGAATTTGTCTATCCATTTTTGGTAGATGATTCCCCTATGGTCGAGTTTTTGATGTCTTCACAAGAAAAAATCATCTCACGGGTTGAAGCCTTGCGTTTTTTGACTGATCCGTCTAGGAAAGGGATCTTAGTTTGTAATATTGCAGCAAGTCGATTGTTTTTACCTTCTCCCAATGTATTTAAAGATAGTATTGTAAACATATCAGTTGGTGAAGAATATGATCAAAACGCACTTACCCATCAGTTAAAAGAAATCGGCTATCGAAAGGTTACACAAGTACAAACTCAAGGAGAATTTAGTCTTCGAGGAGATATTTTAGATATTTTTGAAATATCCCAGTTAGAACCTTGCCGAATTGAGTTTTTTGGTGATGAAGTAGATGGAATTCGTACTTTTGAAGTCGAAACACAATTATCGAAAGAAAATCGGACAGAACTCACCATCTTTCCAGCTAGCGATATGATTTTAAGAGAAAAGGATTATCAACGAGGACAGTCAGTTTTAGAAAAGCAAATATCGAAGACTCTATCACCGATTCTGAAATCCTACCTAGAAGAAATTCTTTCAAGTTTTCATCAAAAACAAACGCATGCAGATTCTCGGAAATTTTTATCTTTGTGTTATGAGAAATCATGGACTGTCTTTGATTATATTAAAAAAGATACGCCCATATTCTTTGATGATTATCAGAAATTGATGAATCAGTATGAAGTCTTTGAAAGAGAATTAGCGCAATACTTTACAGAAGAGTTACAGAATAGTAAAGCATTTTCTGAGATGCAGTATTTTGCTGATACTGAGCAAATCTATAAAAAACAAAGCCCAGTGACCTTTTTTTCTAATCTGCAAAAGGGGTTAGGAAATCTTAAATTTGACCCAATTTATCAATTTAATCAATATCCCATGCAGGAATTTTTCAATCAATTTTCTTTTCTAAAAGAAGAAATTGAACGATATAAAAAAATGGACTACACTATTATCTTGCAGTCTAGCAATTCAATGGGAAGTAAAACATTGGAGGATATTTTAGAGGAATACCAGATTAAATTGGATTCTAGAGATAAGTCAAGTATCTGTAAAGAATCTGTAAACTTAATCGAGGGCAATCTCAGACATGGTTTTCATTTTGTAGATGAAAAAATTCTGGTGATTACTGAACATGAGATTTTTCAAAAGAAATTAAAACGTCGTTTTCGAAGACAACATGTTTCGAATGCGGAGCGATTAAAAGATTATAATGAACTTGAAAAAGGGGACTATGTTGTTCACCATATCCATGGAATTGGTCAATATCTAGGAATTGAAACAATTGAAATCAAGGGGCTTCATCGAGATTATGTCAGTGTTCAATATCAAAATGGTGATCAAATTTCTATCCCAGTAGAACAGATTCATCTGCTGTCTAAATATGTTTCAAGTGATGGAAAAGCTCCTAAACTCAATAAATTAAATGATGGTCATTTTAAAAAAGCCAAGCAAAAAGTTAAGAATCAGGTAGAGGATATAGCAGACGATTTAATCAAACTCTATTCTGAGCGTAGTCAGTTGAAGGGTTTTGCTTTCTCAGCTGATGATGAAGAGCAAGATGCTTTTGATGATGCTTTCCCTTATGTTGAAACGGCTGATCAACTTCGTAGTATCGAGGAAATCAAGAGAGATATGCAAGATTCTCAGCCAATGGATAGGCTATTGGTTGGGGATGTTGGTTTTGGAAAGACTGAAGTTGCAATGCGTGCAGCCTTTAAGGCTGTCAATGATCACAAACAGGTGGTCGTTCTAGTTCCGACGACAGTTTTAGCGCAACAGCACTACACGAATTTTAAGGAACGATTCCAAAATTTTGCAGTTAATATTGATGTGTTGAGTCGCTTTAGAAGTAAAAAAGAGCAGACTGAAACACTTGAAAAATTAAAAAACGGTCAAGTTGATATTTTGATTGGAACCCATCGTGTTTTGTCAAAAGATGTTGTGTTTGCTGATTTAGGCTTGATGATTATTGATGAGGAACAGCGATTTGGTGTCAAGCATAAGGAAACCTTGAAAGAACTGAAGAAACAAGTGGATGTCCTAACTTTGACCGCTACTCCAATTCCTCGTACCCTCCATATGTCTATGCTGGGAATCAGAGATTTGTCTGTTATTGAAACTCCGCCGACTAATCGTTATCCAGTGCAAACCTATGTTTTGGAAAAGAATGATAGTGTCATTCGTGATGCTGTTTTGCGTGAAATGGAGCGTGGAGGTCAAGTTTACTATCTTTACAACAAAGTTGACACGATTGACCAGAAGATTTCAGAATTACAGGAGTTGATTCCAGAGGCTTCGATTGGTTATGTTCATGGTCGCATGAGTGAAATCCAGTTGGAAAATACTCTATTAGACTTTATTGAGGGACAATACGATATTTTGGTGACGACTACCATTATTGAAACAGGGGTGGATATTCCAAATGCCAATACCTTGTTTATTGAAAATGCAGATCATATGGGCTTGTCAACCTTGTATCAATTAAGAGGAAGAGTTGGTCGTAGCAATCGCATTGCCTATGCCTATCTCATGTATCGTCCAGAAAAATCAATTAGTGAAGTATCTGAGAAGAGATTAGAAGCGATTAAAGGATTTACAGAATTGGGATCCGGATTTAAGATTGCTATGCGAGATCTTTCGATTCGTGGAGCAGGGAATCTCCTAGGAAAATCCCAGTCTGGTTTCATTGATTCTGTTGGTTTTGAATTGTATTCGCAGTTATTAGAGGAAGCTATTGCTAAACGAAACGGTAATGCTAACGCTAACACTAACACAAGAACTAAAGGGAATGCTGAGTTGATTTTGCAAATTGATGCCTATCTTCCTGATACTTATATTTCAGACCAACGACATAAGATTGAAATTTACAAAAAAATTCGTCAAATTGACAACCGTGTCAATTATGAAGAGTTACAAGAGGAGTTGATAGACCGTTTTGGAGAATACCCAGATGTGGTTGCTTATCTTTTAGAGATTGGTTTAGTCAAGTCATATTTGGACAAGATCTTTGTTCAACGTGTGGAAAGAAAAGATAATAAGATTACAGTTCAATTTGAAAAAGTCACTCAACGACTGTTTTTAGCTCAAGATTATTTTAAAGCTTTATCCGCAACGAACTTAAAAGCAGGTATCACTGAGAATAAGGGATTAATGGAGCTTGTGTTTGATGTCCAAAATAAGAAAGATTATGAAATTTTAGAAGGTCTGCTAATTTTTGGAGAAAGTTTATTAGAAATAAAAGAGTCGAAGAAAGAAAATTCCATTTGATATTTTTCTTCTATAAAATAGATAAAAATGGTACAATAATAAGTTGAGGTAATAAGGATGAGATTAGACAAATATTTAAAAGTATCGCGAATTATCAAGCGTCGTACAGTCGCAAAAGAAGTAGCAGATAAAGGCAGAATCAAGGTGAATGGAATCTTGGCCAAAAGTTCAACGGATTTGAAAGTTAATGACCAAGTTGAAATTCGTTTTGGAAATAAGTTGCTACTTGTCAAAGTACTAGAGATGAAAGATAGTACAAAAAAAGAAGATGCAGCAGGCATGTATGAAATTATCAGTGAAACACGGGTAGAAGAAAATGTCTAAAAATATTGTACAATTGAATAATTCTTTTATCCAAAATGAATATCAACGTCGTCGCTACCTGATGAAAGAACGACAAAAACGGAATCGTTTTATGGGGTGGGTATTGATTTTGATTATGCTATTATTTATCTTGCCAACTTTTAATTTAGCGCAGAGTTATCAGCAATTACTCCAAAGACGTCAGCAATTAGCAGACTTGCAAACTCAGTATCAAACTTTGAGTGATGAAAAGGATAAGGAGACAGCATTTGCTACCAAGTTGAAAGATGAGGATTATGCTGCCAAATATACACGAGCGAAGTACTATTATTCTAAGTCGAGGGAAATAGTTTATACGATTCCTGACTTACTTCAAAGGTGATAAAATGGAAAATTTACTAGACGTAATAGAGCAATTTTTGAGTTTATCAGATGAAAAGCTGGAAGAATTGGCTGATAAAAATCAATTATTGCGTTTACAAGAAGAAAAGGAAAGGAAGAATGCGTAAATTCTTAATTATTTTGTTGCTACCAAGTTTTTTGACCATTTCAAAAGTTGTTAGCACAGAAAAAGAAGTCGTCTATACTTCGAAAGAAATTTATTACCTTTCACAATCTGACTTTGGTATTTATTTTAGAGAAAAATTAAGTTCTCCCATGGTTTATGGAGAGGTTCCTGTTTATGCGAATGAAGATTTAGTAGTGGAATCTGGGAAATTGACTCCCAAAACAAGTTTCCAAATAACCGAGTGGCGTTTAAATAAACAAGGGATTCCGGTATTTAAGTTATCCAACCATCAATTTATAGCTGCAGACAAACGATTTTTATATGATCAGTCAGAGGTAACTCCAACAATAAAAAAAGTATGGTTAGAATCTGATTTTAAACTGTACAATAGTCCTTATGATTTAAAAGAAGTGAAATCATCCTTATCAGCTTATTCGCAGGTATCAATCGACAATACCATGTTTGTAGAAGGAAGAGAATTTCTACATATTGATCAGGTTGGATGGGTAGATAAGGAATCAACTTCTGAAGAAGATAATCGGATGGGTAAAGTCCAAGAAATGTTATCTGAAAAATATCATAAGGATTCATTCTCTATTTATGTTAAGCAACTGACTACTGGAAAAGAAGCTGGTATCAATCAAGATGAAAAGATGTATGCAGCTAGTGTTTTGAAACTCCCTTATCTCTATTATGCGCAAGAAAAAATAAATGAGGGTCTTTATCAGTTAGATACGACTGTAAAATACGTATCTGCAGTCAATGATTTTCCAGGTTCTTATAAACCAGAGGGAAGTGGTAGTCTTCCTAAAAAAGAGGATAATAAAGAGTACTCTCTCAAGGACTTAATCACAAAAGTATCAAAAGAATCTGATAATGTAGCTCATAATATATTGGGTTATTACATTTCAAACCAATCTGATACCACATTCAAATCCAAGATGTCTGCCATTATGGGAGATGATTGGGATCCAAAAGAAAAATTGATTTCTTCTAAAATGGCTGGGAAAGTTATGGAAGCTATTTATAATCAAAATGGATTTGTGCTAGAGTCTTTGACTAAAACAGATTTTGATAATCAGCGAATTGCCAAAGGTGTTTCTGTGAAGGTAGCTCATAAAATTGGGGATGCGGACGAATTTAAGCATGATACGGGTGTTGTCTACGCAGATTCTCCATTTATTCTTTCTATTTTCACTAAGAATTCTGATTATGATACAATTTCTCAGATAGCCAAGGATGTTTATGAGGTTCTAAAATGAGAGAACAAGATTTTTTAAATCATTTTCTCAAGAAGGGATATTTCAAAAAGCATACTAAGGTGGTGCTAGCTCTTTCTGGTGGATTAGATTCTATGTTTCTATTTAAGGTATTATCTACTTATCAAAAAGAGTTAGAAATTGAATTGATTCTAGCTCATGTGAATCATAAGCAGAGAGTAGAATCAGATTGGGAAGAACAGGAATTAAGGAAGTTAGCTGCTGAAGCAGAGCTTCCTATTTATGTCAGCAATTTTTTAGGTGAATTTTCAGAAGCCCGTGCTCGATATTTTCGTTATGATTTTTTTCAAGAGGTCATGAAAAAGACAGGTGCGACAGCCTTAGTCACTGCTCACCATGCTGATGATCAGGTGGAAACGATTTTGATGCGTTTGATTCGAGGTACTCGTTTGCGCTATCTATCAGGAATTAAGGAGAAGCAAGTAGTCGGAGAGATAGAAATCATTCGCCCCTTCTTGCATTTTCAGAAAAAAGACTTTCCACAAATTTTTCACTTTGAAGATACATCAAATAAGGAAAATCATTATTTTCGCAATCGTATTCGAAATTCTTATTTACCAGATTTAGAAAAAGAAAATCCTCGATTTAGAGATGCAATCTTAAGTATCGGCAATGAAATTTTAGATTATGACTTAGCTATAACTGAATTATCTCACAATATTGATGTGGAAAATTTACAGCAGTTATTTTCTTATTCTGAGTCAACACAAAGAATTTTACTGCAAACTTATCTGAATCATTTTCCAGATTTGAATCTTACAAAAGCTCAGTTTGAAGAAGTTCGGCAGATTTTAAAAACTAAAAGCCAGTATCGTCATCCGCTTAAAAATGGCTATGAATTGATAAAAGAGTACCAACAGTTTCAAATTTGTAAAATCAGTCCGCAGGCTGATGAAAAGGAAGATGAACTTGTGTTACACTATCAAAATCAGGTATCTTACCAAGGTTATTTATTTTCCTTTGGACTTCCTTTAGAAGGTGAATCAATTCAACAAATACCTGTTTCACGCGAAACATCCATACACATTCGTCATCGAAAAACAGGAGATGTTTTGATTCAAAATGGGCATAGAAAAAAACTCAGACGTCTATTTATTGATTTGAAAATCCCTATGGAAAAGCGAAAATCATCTCTGATTATTGAGCAATTTGGTGAAATTGTCTCAATTTTGGGAATTGCGACCAGTAATTTGAGTAAAAACACGAAAAATGATATAATGAACACTGTACTTTATATAGAAAAAATAGATAGGTAAAAAAATGTTAGAAAACGATATTAAAAAAATCCTCGTTTCACACGATGAAATTACAGAAGCGGCTAAAAAATTAGGTGCTCAATTAACCAAGGACTATGCAGGAAAAAATCCAATTTTAGTTGGGATTTTAAAAGGATCTATTCCTTTTATGGCTGAATTGGTTAAACATATTGATACACATATTGAAATGGACTTCATGATGGTTTCTAGCTACCATGGTGGAACAGCAAGTAGTGGTGTCATCAATATCAAGCAAGATGTAACTCAAGATATTAAAGGAAGACATGTTCTATTTGTAGAAGATATCATTGATACAGGTCAAACTTTGAAGAATTTGCGAGATATGTTTATTGCAAGAGAAGCAGCTTCTGTTAACATTGCAACCTTGTTGGATAAACCAGAAGGACGTGTTGTAGAAATTGAGGCAGACTATACCTGCTTTACTATCCCAAATGAGTTTGTAGTAGGTTATGGTTTAGACTACAAAGAAAATTATCGTAATCTTCCTTATGTTGGAGTATTGAAAGAAGAAGTGTATTCAAATTAGAAAGAACAATTTTTAATGAAAAAACAAAATAATGGTTTAATTAAAAATCCTTTTCTATGGTTATTACTTATTTTTCTCCTAGTTACAGGTTATCAGTATTTTAGTACAGGTAGTGTTGCAGGGAAAAGTGAGCAAATTAATTATACAGAATTGGTAAAAGAAATTACCGATGACAATGTAAAAGAATTGACTTACCAACCAAATGGTAGTGTTATCGAGGTTTCGGGTGTCTATAAAAATCCTAAAACAAGTAAAGAAGAAACAGGCATTCAGTTCTTTTCTCCATCTGCTACAACAGTAGAGAAATTTTCAAGTATTATTCTTCCTTCAGATACTACGGTATCAGAATTGCAAAAGCTTGCTTCTGACCATAAGGCGGCAGTAACTATTAAGCATGAAAGTTCAAGTGGTATGTGGATTAATATTCTTGTATCCATTGTGCCATTCGGTATTCTATTCTTCTTCCTATTCTCTATGATGGGAAATATGGGAGGAAATAATAGTCGTAACCCGATGAGTTTTGGACGTAGTAAGGCTAAAGCTGCAAATAAAGAAGATATTAAAGTAAGATTTTCAGATGTTGCTGGAGCTGAGGAAGAAAAACAAGAACTGGTTGAAGTTGTTGAATTCTTAAAAGATCCAAAACGATTTACAAAACTTGGGGCTCGTATTCCAGCAGGTGTCCTTCTGGAGGGACCTCCGGGAACAG
>CABTZI010000039.1:0-9672 GCA_902489265.1 uncultured Streptococcus sp. | reverse complement strand
GTAGACTATATTGATTACTACAACAATAAACGAATTAAGGTAAAACTAAAAGGACTCAGTCCTGTGCAATACAGAACTAAATCCTTCGGATAAATTAATTGTCTAACTTTTTGGGGTCAGTACACTTCTTGGATTCAGGATACAACGGACATGATTTTTCTGATAAAAAAGCAGCATTGGAAGCAAACATTGCAGCAGCAAAATCAAACCAAAAATTTGAAGATATCTATAATACTGTTCGTAACCGTTATGTTCAAAAATTACAAGAACAATATCGTGCAGCAGCTCAGAAACAAGGTAACTACTGGAATGACGCAACTGGTGTTGAAGATAATAAACCAAACGATGTTCGTAAATCAGAAGATCAAGCTAACCAAACTGGTAAAACTGCTCAAAACGGACAAACAGCTCCATCAGCTACTCCAGAACCAGGTAAACCAGGTGCAGTAGAGCAAGCTAAAAAAGCAGAAGCAGCAGCTAAACAAGCAGGTGCAACAGCTAAAGCTGGTCAAAAAGCTCTTCCAAAAACACACGCTTCTAAATAATTTATTTATTTAATGAAGTAACTAATCACTGAAACTTCGTTTCAGTGATTTTTTTGATAAAAGTAAATAAACAAGGGAGATAAAAATGAGCAGACGTTCAACTAAAAATAAGTCACCTATGAAGAAAATTATCGCTTCGCTTGTTGCTGTAGCTATTGTCGCTTTAGGAGGTTTATTCCTTTATAAGACATTCTTAGCTCCAACTGATCAGGCGAGTGAAACTAAGGTAGCGCAAACGACACAAAAAATTGATACGACATCAGCAGAGGAAAAAGAATATCTTAAGAATAAGTTCAGTGGTTTGCTGAATACAAACTCTGACACGATTGCCTATGTGTATGCGCCCGGAACAGAGTTGGATGAGCCAGTTGTTCAAACAACTGATAATTCAACTTATTTAGATAAGAGATTTGATGGTGGTCACGAACCTTATATGGGAACAGTGTTTATGGACACAGACAATAAAAAGGATTTTAGTGACCGTTTAACTTGGTTATTTGGTCATGCTCGTGGTAGTAAAGTTGGGGATCATCGTATGTTTAATGATGTGAACTACTATAGTCGTCAAGATTATTTTGATGAACATCCATATGTTGTGATTGAGACTCCAGAGAGAAAGTATTATTATGAAGCAGTTGCTATGATTATAGTACCGGAAGAAACAGCCTTTTATCGCACTTCATTTGATGATGATAAAGATTTTCAAACACAGTTAACAACTATTTATGAAACAGCTGAAGTTAAGAAACCAAATGTTAAAGTATCAGCTAAAGATAAGTATTTAGTTCTTTCAACTTGTCGTGAAGAAGATGAAACGATTCGTGCAAATCTATATCTTCGTCAAATACCAGACTCAGAAATGAGTGAGTTTGTCAAACAGCACAAAGATCAATTAACGTATAAACCAACAAGATAAATATATAGACTATTACTACAATAGGAATGAATATAGTCTAGCAAGAATAGAAGTTCTTTGCAGTTGAAAAGGATTTCACTTTTATAATTATAAAGCATAAAAACAGAATTTAGTCATGGGCTAAGTTCTGTTTTTTTTAAAACTAAATGGCTATATTCGGAAAAAGTTTGAAAAATACTTGCTCTTGCTCTTCCTAATGGTATTTTTTGGTGCTTTCCTTTATAATGGGTGTATGGATAAGAAAAAATTATTATTGATTGATGGGTCTTCTGTTGCTTTTCGGGCGTTTTTTGCGCTCTATCAGCAGTTGGACCGTTTTAAGAATGCGGCTGGTTTACATACCAATGCGATTTATGGTTTCCAGTTGATGTTGAGCCATTTGTTGGAGCGGGTTGAGCCGAGTCATATTTTGGTGGCTTTTGATGCGGGTAAGACGACCTTCCGTACAGAGATGTATGCGGACTATAAGGGTGGTCGAGCTAAGACTCCTGATGAGTTTCGTGAGCAATTTCCTTTCATTCGTGAGTTGCTGGATCATATGGGGATTCGCCACTATGAGTTGGCTCAGTATGAGGCGGATGATATCATCGGGACGCTGGATAAGTTAGCTGAGCAGGATGGTTTTGATATTACCATTGTCAGTGGGGACAAGGACTTGATTCAGCTGACGGATGAGCATACGGTGGTTGAGATTTCCAAGAAAGGTGTGGCTGAATTTGAGGCCTTTACGCCAGACTATCTCATGGAAAAGATGGGACTCACACCGACTCAGTTTATCGATCTCAAGGCGCTCATGGGTGATAAGTCGGATAATATCCCTGGGGTGACCAAAATCGGTGAAAAGACGGGTATCAAGCTCTTGCTGGAGCATGGTTCGCTTGAGGGTATTTATGAAAATATCGATGGGATGAAGGCTTCTAAGATGAAGGAAAATCTCATCAATGATAGGGAACAGGCCTTTTTGTCTAAAACACTGGCGACCATTGATACTAAGGCACCGATTGAGATTGGTTTGGAGGATTTAGTCTATAGTGGTCCAGATGTGGAAAGTCTCGGGAAATTCTACGATGAGATGGGCTTTAAACAGCTCAAACAGGCTTTAAATGTGTCGTCAGCTGATGTGTCTGAGAGTTTGGACTTTACTATCGTTGACCAAGTCAGTCAAGATATGTTGAGTGAGGAGTCTATCTTCCATTTTGAACTTTTTGGTGAGAATTACCATACGGATGATTTGGTTGGTTTTGCTTGGTCTTGTGGGGATAAGCTCTATGCTACAGACAAGCTTGAGCTTTTGCAAGAGCCTATTTTCAAGGACTTTTTAGAAAAAACACCTCTGAGAGTTTATGACTTTAAGAAGGCTAAAGTTCTCTTGAATCGTTTTGGTGTGGATTTGCAGGCGCCTGCTTTTGACAGTCGCTTGGCTAAATACCTCCTTTCGACTGTGGAGGACAATGAAATTGCGACCATCGTGAGTCTTTATGGTCAGACTTATTTGGTTGATGATGAGACTTTCTATGGCAAGGGTGTCAAGAAGGCCATTCCTGAACGTGAGAAATTCTTGGAGCATTTAGCTCGTAAGCTTGCTGTTTTGGTTGAGACTGATCCTGTTTTGCTTGGAAAACTCAGCGAAAATGGGCAATTAGAGCTTCTTTATGATATGGAGCAACCTCTAGCTTTTGTCCTTGCTAAGATGGAAATTGCTGGGATTACGGTCAAGAAAGAGACCTTGCTTGAGATGCAGGCTGAAAATGAGCTTGTCATTGAAAAACTCACTCAGGAGATTTACGAACTGGCTGGTGAGGAGTTTAATATCAACTCGCCTAAGCAGTTGGGCGTACTTCTCTTTGAAAAATTGGGACTTCCTCTAGAATATACCAAGAAAACCAAGACGGGTTACTCGACAGCGGTGGATGTGCTAGAGCGTCTGGCTCCGATTGCACCGATTGTTAAGAAAATTCTAGACTACCGTCAGATTGCCAAGATTCAGTCTACTTATGTGATTGGCTTGCAGGACTGGATTTTGGCTGATGGCAAGATTCATACTCGCTATGTGCAGGATTTGACCCAGACTGGGCGTCTGTCTAGTGTGGATCCAAACCTGCAAAATATCCCTGTGCGCTTGGAGCAGGGCCGTCTCATTCGTAAGGCTTTTGTGCCTGAGTGGGAGGATAGTGTCCTGCTTAGTTCGGACTATTCACAGATTGAATTACGTGTTTTGGCGCATATTTCTAAGGATGAGCACTTGATTAAGGCCTTCCAAGAGGGGGCAGATATCCATACTTCGACAGCCATGCGGGTCTTTGGCATTGAGCGTCCTGAGGATGTGACTGCAAATGACCGTCGCAATGCCAAGGCGGTTAACTTTGGAGTAGTTTATGGGATTTCAGATTTTGGTTTGTCTAATAATTTGGGCATTAGCCGTAAGGAAGCCAAGGCCTACATTGATACCTACTTTGAACGCTTCCCAGGTATTAAAAACTACATGGATGAAGTGGTGCGTGAGGCGCGTGATAAGGGCTATGTAGAGACCCTCTTCAAGCGTCGTCGTGAGTTGCCAGATATCAATTCGCGCAACTTTAATATTCGTGGTTTTGCGGAGCGAACTGCCATCAACTCTCCTATCCAGGGTTCGGCGGCAGATATTCTCAAGATTGCCATGATTCAGCTGGATAAAGCCTTGGTTGCAGGTGCTTATCAGACTAAGATGCTTCTGCAAGTGCACGATGAAATCGTCCTTGAAGTTCCTAAATCTGAATTGGCAGAGATGAAAAAATTGGTGAAACAAACCATGGAAGAAGCCATTCAACTCAGTGTTCCCCTCATCGCAGATGAAAATGAAGGTGCAACCTGGTACGAGGCTAAATAAAAAGGGGGTTAGTCCTCCTTTTTTGTAGTAGAATTATGCAAGCCTTTTCAAATTGTGCTATACTGATGAAAAAGGAGGATTTCTATGAGTCAAGAATTTATCAATCCAAGTGATGGCGTGATTCGTCAGTATCTAGCAACGAGTAAAACTCTTGCTGTGGTGGGCCTGTCAGACCGTGAGGAAACAACTAGCAATCGAGTGACTAAGGAAATGCAGTCTCGGGGTTATAAAATTATCCCAGTCAATCCCAAGGCAGCAGGTGGTGAAATCTTGGGTGAAAAGGTTTATGCTAGCCTAGCTGAGATTCCTTTTCCTGTAGATATTGTCAATGTTTACCGTCGCAGTGAGTTTCTGCCAGATGTGGCGCGTGATTTTCTCAAGGCTGATGCCAAGATTTTTTGGGCGCAGCTGGGACTTGAAAGTCTAGAAGCGGAAGAAATCTTGCGTGCTGGTGGATGTGATGACATCGTGATGAATCGCTGTATCAAGAGAGAACATACACGCTTGATTGAGGAAGCATAAGAAAAAGGTAGCTGGTGGGCTACCTTTTGTATTAGAAAATGCCGATAAGGGTCTGCATACCAAGACTAGTGAGGATGATGGCAATCCAACAGATGGCTCCGAGAACAATGGATTTTCCGCTGGATTTGACCATAGCTATCAGATTGGTTTTGAGTCCGATAGCACTCATGGCCATGATAATGAGGAATTTGGAGAGTTGTTTGAGAGGGGTAAAGAAACTACTGGACACACCAAGAGAGGTCAGTAGGGTGGTTAGGAGAGATGCAAGGATAAAGTAAAGGATAAAAAGTGGGAAGACTTTTTTCAGTTGTAAGCCTTGCTTATTTTTTTGCTCGCGACTTTGCCAGTAGGAGAGAAAGAGAGTGATGGGGATGATAGCCAGAGTACGTGTGAGTTTGACAATGGTTGCGGATTCGAGGGTATTGGTCTGGTAGAGACTGTCCCAGGCGCTGGCGGTAGCCGTTACAGAGGAAGTGTCATTGACCGCAGTTCCTGCAAATAGGGCGAAGCCTTCATTGGATAGATGAAGCCAGGTACCTAGCGTTGGAAAGATAAGTGCAGCCAGGACATTGAAGAAAAAGATAACGGAGATGGCTTGGGCTACTTCCTTTTCCTTAGCATGGATAACGGGCGCTGTCGCTGCAATGGCAGAGCCACCACAGATAGAAGAACCTACTCCAATCAAGGTAGCCAGTTTTTTATCCAGGGCAAAGAAGCGCTGGAAGAGGTAGGCAACAATCAAGGCTATTGAAATGGTGGACAGGATGACAGGGAGTGAAGATTGTCCAACTGCGAAGACTTGCGAGATATTGAGACCAAAACCAAGCAAGATAACGGCATACTGGAGCAATTTCTTGGAACTAAAGGTTAATCCCGCATCCAGTTGTTTATAAGACGAGAGAAAGGGATGTAGGAGCATGCCTATGAAAATCGCAAAGACGGGTGCGCCAATCACAGGGAAGAATCCACCCAGATACCAAGCAAGTAGTGAAATCAGAAGGCAGGCCAAGATGCCTACTCCATTTTTTGATAGAAATGACATAAAAACCTCCAAATAGAATCTGTTACCATTATAGACCTGTAAACAGGAAAAGTAAAATAGAAAGTGGAGCTAACAATTATTTGACAAGTAGTGCTAATTATGTAATAATAATCCTACAAGAACTGTAACGAAGTCTTGGCAAAAACAAAAATACCAGAGCTCCACCTCTGGTATTTCTTTTTGTCCAGTTATATTAAAACTAAACTCAGGTTATATTTTTTTGTCGCGCTTATCTAACCACTTTCTGACTATCCACTCAGAAATGACATTACCGGTAATAGTAATCAGTAATGGTGCTAGAATAACTGTAACGAAGATTAGCAAAAACTCACCTCCAAACTAAGTTCGTTAGTGGAGTTGCGACAAATTCATTTTAACCTACTTCAATTTGTTATGCTAGCGTTATTCTCTAATGTATTTTTGCGGTCGGGGGGCTTTTGTAGTATAATAGAGATACGTTTTGAAAGTAGGAGGTATCTATGGACTTAACTAAGCGCTTTAATAAACAGTTAGATAAGATTCAAGTTTCGTTGATTCGTCAGTTTGACCAGGCTATTTCGGAGATTCCTGGGGTCTTGCGTTTGACCTTGGGGGAACCTGATTTTACAACGCCAGATCATGTCAAGGAGGCGGCCAAGCGAGCGATTGACCAGAACCAATCCTACTATACAGGGATGAGTGGCCTGCTGACTCTACGTCAGGCGGCCAGTGACTTTGTTAAGGAAAAGTACCAACTGGACTATGCTCCTGAAAATGAAATCTTGGTTACAATTGGAGCGACCGAGGCTTTATCTGCTACTTTGACAGCTATTTTGGAAGAGGGAGACAAGGTTCTCTTGCCAGCTCCTGCTTATCCGGGTTATGAACCAATTGTCAATCTAGTTGGGGCAGAGGTTGTCGAGATTGACACAACTGAAAATGGGTTTGTCTTGACTCCTGAAATGTTGGAGAAGGCCATTTTGGAGCAGGGAGATAAGCTCAAGGCGGTTATTCTTAACTATCCGGCTAATCCGACAGGAATTACCTATAGTCGGGAGCAGTTGGAAGATTTGGCAGCTGTTTTACGCAAGTACGAGATTTTCGTTGTCTGTGATGAGGTTTACTCAGAATTGACCTATACAGGGGAAGCCCATGTGTCTCTAGGAACGATGCTGAGAGACCAAGCTATTATTATCAATGGTCTATCTAAATCGCATGCTATGACCGGTTGGCGTTTGGGGCTGATTTTCGCTCCTGCGACCTTCACAGCCCAGTTAATCAAGAGTCACCAGTACTTGGTGACTGCCGCAAATACTATGGCTCAACATGCTGCGGTAGAAGCCTTGACGGCTGGTAAAAACGATGCGGAGCCCATGAAAAAGGAATACATCCAGCGTCGGGACTATATCATCGAAAAAATGACTGCTCTTGGTTTTGAGATTATCAAACCAGACGGTGCCTTCTATATCTTTGCTAAGATTCCAGCGGGTTACAATCAAGACTCCTTTGCCTTTCTCAAGGATTTTGCTCAGAAGAAGGCCGTTGCCTTTATCCCTGGAGCAGCCTTTGGGCGTTACGGGGAAGGATATGTTCGTCTGTCTTATGCGGCTAGCATGGAGACTATCACAGAAGCCATGAAACGACTTGAGGAGTACATGAGAGAAGCATGATTCAGTCTATCACGAGTCAAGGTTTGGTGCTCTACAATCGTAACTTTCGTGAGGATGACAAGTTAGTTAAGATTTTTACAGAGCAGGCTGGCAAGCGTATGTTTTTCGTTAAACATGCTGGCCAGTCCAAACTGGCGTCGGTTATTCAGCCCTTAGTGCTGGCACGATTTCTCTTGCGAATCAATGATGACGGACTCAGTTACATTGAGGACTATCACGAGGTGATGACCTTTCCTAAGATTAATAGCGATCTCTTTGTCATGGCCTATGCGACCTATGTGGCGGCTCTTGCAGATGCTAGTTTGCAGGATAATCAGCAGGATGCTCCCTTGTTTGCCTTCTTGAGAAAGACCCTAGAGTTGATGGAAGAGGGCTTGGATTATCAAGTTTTGACCAATATTTTTGAAATTCAAATCTTGACCCGTTTTGGAATTAGCCTTAATTTTCATGAGTGTGTCTTTTGCCATCGGGTCGGTCAGGCTTTTGATTTTTCTTTCAAATATGGAGCCTGCCTCTGTCCAGATCATTATCATGAGGATGAAAGACGTTGCCATCTCAATCCCAATATCCCCTATCTGCTCAATCAATTTCAAGCCATTGATTTTGAGACCTTGGAGACCATTTCGCTCAAGTCTGAAATCAAGCAAGAGCTACGCCAATTTATGGATCAACTCTACGAAGAGTACGTTGGGATTCACCTAAAATCAAAGAAATTTATTGATTCCCTAGCAGACTGGGGACAATTACTAAAAGAGGAAAAGAAATGAAAAAAATCGCAGTAGATGCCATGGGGGGCGATTATGCACCTCAGGCCATCGTTGAGGGTGTCAATCAAGCCCTAGCTGACTTTTCAGATATTGAGGTTCAACTCTACGGAGATGAAGCTAAAATCAAGCAATATCTGACAGCGATAGAGCGCGTCAGCATTATCCATACGGATGAGAAGATTGATTCAGACGATGAACCTACGAGAGCTATTCGGAAGAAGAAAAATGCCAGCATGGTATTGGCGGCCAAGGCTGTCAAAGAAGGAGAAGCAGACGCTGTTCTCTCAGCTGGGAATACAGGTGCTTTGTTGGCGGCAGGATTTTTCATCGTAGGTCGTATCAAGAATATCGACCGTCCTGGGCTTATGTCAACCTTGCCGACTGTAGATGGGAAAGGTTTTGACATGCTGGACCTCGGTGCCAATGCGGAAAATACAGCCCAGCACCTCCATCAATACGCGGTTCTAGGTTCCTTCTATGCAAAAAATGTCCGCGGAATTGCGCAACCACGTGTTGGTTTGCTCAACAACGGAACAGAGAGTAGCAAGGGTGACCCGCTTCGTAAGGAAACTTACGAATTACTAGCAGCTGATGAAAGTTTAAACTTTATCGGAAATATGGAAGCGCGTGATTTGATGAATGGCGTTGCAGATGTTGTCGTGGCAGATGGTTTCACGGGAAACGCTGTGCTCAAATCCATTGAAGGGACAGCCATGGGAATCATGGGATTGCTCAAGACCGCTATTACAGGTGGTGGTCTTCGAGCGAAACTAGGTGCCCTTCTTCTCAAGGACAGCCTCAGAGGTTTGAAAAAACAACTCAATTACTCAGATGTTGGTGGAGCGGTCTTGTTTGGTGTCAAGGCACCGGTTGTCAAGACTCATGGCTCAAGCGATGCCAAGGCTGTGTATAGTACAATCCGCCAGATTCGTACCATGCTAGAAACAGACGTAGTTGCCCAGACTGCGCGTGAATTTTCAGGAGAATAAAAGAGATGACAGAAAAAGAAATTTTTGACCGTATTGTGACCATTATCCAAGAGCGACAGGGAGAGGATTTTGTCGTGACAGAATCCTTGAGCCTGAAAGACGATTTGGATGCTGACTCAGTTGACTTGATGGAGTTTATCTTGACACTGGAAGATGAATTTAGTATTGAAATCAGTGATGAGGAAATTGACCAACTCCAAAGTGTAGGAGATGTGGTAGAAGTCGTCAAAAGTAAAGAATAGTAAGAAGCAACATGCAAGTGAACTGCACCCCAAAAGTTAGACAGAAAAAATCTATCTTTTGGGGTGCTTTTATTATGAAATTAACTTATGATGATAAAGTTCAGATCTATGAACTTAGAAAACAAGGATATAGC
>CABTZI010000038.1:0-9696 GCA_902489265.1 uncultured Streptococcus sp. | reverse complement strand
TTTGATTTTCATTGAGTATACGATGTGACAACGTGAAAATCGTTAGAACATCTTATATAGAATATACATGGGAATGGGGCTTACTCCCATTCCCATATTTGATAGAAAAAGAGGAACTCAATGCTACATTATACAAAAGAAGATTTACTCGAATTAGGTGCAGAAATCACTACGCGTGAAATCTACCAACAACCAGATGTATGGAAAGAAGCTTTTGAATCTTATCAAGCACAACGTGAAGAAATTGCAGCCTTCCTGCAAGGGATTGCTGATAAACATGATTATATCAAGGTTATCTTGACAGGTGCTGGGACTTCTGCTTATGTGGGAGATACCTTGGTACCTTACTTTAAGGAAGTCTATGACGAACGCAAATGGAATTTCAATGCCATTGCGACAACAGATATCGTTGCCAATCCAGAAACTTATTTGAAAAAAGATGTGGCGACTGTCCTTGTATCTTTTGCTCGTAGTGGGAATTCTCCTGAAAGTGTGGCAACTGTTGATTTGGCCAAAGCCTTGGTGGATGAGCTTTACCAAGTGACTATTACTTGTGCAGCGGATGGTAAATTGGCTCTTCAAGCCCACGGCGATGACCGAAATCTCTTGCTCTTGCAACCAGCTGCTTCTAATGACGCTGGATTTGCCATGACTTCTAGTTTTACCTCTATGATGTTAACAGCTCTCTTGGTCTTTGATCCTACAGAATTTGCTGTGAAAGCTGAACGTTTTGAAGTTGTGACTAGCCTTGCCCGTAAAGTTCTAGACAATGCAGAATATGTTAAAGAGCTTGTTGACCTAGACTTTAACCGCGTTATCTATCTAGGCGCTGGTCCTTTCTTCGGCCTTGCTCATGAAGCTCAGCTCAAGATTTTGGAATTAACAGCTGGTCAAGTGGTGACCATGTATGAAAGTCCAGTCGGCTTCCGTCACGGTCCAAAATCTCTTATCAACGAAAATACAGTTGTTTTGGTCTTTGGTACGACGACAGACTACACTCGCAAGTACGACTTAGACTTAGTTCGTGAAGTTGCTGGTGACCAGATTGCTCGTCGTGTTGTGCTTTTGAGTGATCAAGCCTTTGGCCTTGAAAATGTCAAAGAAGTGGCCTTTGGTTGTGGCGGTGTCTTGAATGATATTTACCGTGTCTTCCCTTACATTGTTTATGCCCAACTCTTTGCCCTATTGACTTCACTTAAGGTAGAAAATAAACCAGATACACCGTCTCCTACAGGTACAGTAAACCGTGTGGTACAAGGTGTTATCATTCACGAATATCAAAAGTAAGGCAATATTTATGAATTCTTGACAAGAGGATTTGTAAATTATCAGATAAACCATAGATTGTCAGTAGGCTTTCTATGGTTTGTTTGCTTGAGAGAAATAGTAAAAGGAGAACAGAATGAAAGCATACACAGAGCGTGTATTTGGAAATGTTGAGGGCAAGGATGTCTTGGCCTATCGTTTTGAGACGGACGGTGGTTACCAACTTGAGGTCATGACTTATGGGGCGACCATCTTGCGCTATGTCACACCTGACAAGGCTGGAAATTTTGCCAACGTTATCTTGGGATTTGAGGACTTTGATAGCTATGTAGGCAATAGTCCCAAGCATGGAGCGAGTGTGGGTCCCGTGGCAGGTCGTATCGCAGGTGCGACCTTTGAGCTAAATGGTAAAAGCTATGACCTTGAAGTCAACAATGCTAGCAACTGCAACCACAGTGGCTCAACAGGTTGGGACTCTAGCTTGTTTGAACTAGTTGAAGTGAGCGACCAGGGCTTGACCCTCTACACAGAGCGTACAGATGGGACAGGAGGATTCCCTGGTAATCTCAAGATTTGGATTAGCTACTACTTGGAAGAAACTGGTGCCTACGAAATCAGCTATAAGGTAACGACCGATCAGGATACGCTGGTCAATCCAACCAACCACAGTTATTTCAACTTGTCTGGTGATTTCACGCAGACAATTGACCGCCATGTCTTCCAACTAAACATGGAGGGTATTTATCCAATCGCTCCCGACGGTGTTCCGGCCAAAACTCCAGATGCAAATCGTGATTTAGTCAAACACATCTACAATGGTGCCTTGTTGAAAGACATCTTTGCAGAAGAAGATGAGCAAATCCAGTTGGTATCTGGCTTGGACCATCCATTTGCTCTTCCTGTGGGTCATGATAATGCTGGTTTTCTTTATGACCAAAATTCAGGTCGCTTCTTGCTTTTCAAGACAGAGGCTCCATGTTTTGTGGTCTATACAGCAAACTTTGTGGATGAGAGTGTCATCATAGGAGGTCAGCCAATGGTACAGCACAATGGGATTGCCCTTGAAGCGCAAGCTTTACCAGATGCCATTCACAGTGACCTCAAAGATCAAGTTATTCTCAAAGCTGGTCAAACTTTTACCAGCAAGACACGTTATGAGCTTGTTGTGAAGTAAAAAAAGCTGGTCAAAAAGTCTTTAAAATTAAAATAACGCATATTGTCAGGTGCTGAAAAGTTTGATAATATGCGTTTTATTATGGAAAGATTTACTTTATCTTATCCTGAAATGGTGTTATTTTCAAGTTGTCTGGCTTGACTTTCTTGAGGGAAGTTATATAATAGTTGTAATAATTAAAGTTACAATAAAAGAGGAAATATTTATGACCTATGAATATAAGAGCCATATTTATTTAGCAGAGGTAGTTTTAAATGTAAAGGATTTGGCGAGTCAAACAGCCTTTTATCAGCAGATTATTGGTTTAGAAATCTTATCTCAAACGGAGACAGAGGCCGTTCTGGGACTTGGAGGAAAAGCCTTGGTACACTTGATTCAAGCACAAGAGAGCGGTGAAGTAAGGGAACATTATGGTCTTTACCATCTGGCTATTCTCTTGCCGACACGAAAGGCTTTGGCGGATGTCTTGAAGCACCTGACAGATTTACAGATTCCTCTTGTCGGCGGTGCAGATCACGGTTACAGTGAGGCCCTTTACTTGGAGGATTTGGAGGGAAATGGCATTGAACTCTATCGAGACAAGCCGGTTTCTACATGGGATATTCGAGAAGATGGACGCATTATCGGAGTGACGGAGGCTCTTGCGGCGCAGGACATTTATGAGCTGGGGGAAAGAGTAGAGCCCTTTATCCTGGCAGAAGGTACGAGAATGGGGCATATTCATCTTTCAGTCAGGGATAGTCGAAAATCCAGCCAGTTTTATCAAAAAGTGTTAGGGCTAGAGGATAAATTCAGTGTGCCTAGCGCTAGTTGGATTGCAGCTGGGGACTACCATCATCATTTGGCAGTCAATGAATGGGGAGGAAAGAGTTTGGCTCCGCGTAAGCAAGGCTTGCCAGGTTTGGTCTACTATGTCATTGAAGTCGCAGGAAAAGAAGAACTGTTAACGATTGCCCAACGAGCACAAGAAGTTGATGCACCAATCAAGTGGTTGACATCTAGCCAGCTGGAAATCACAGACCCAGACGGAATTGTGACTCGTATCCGCTTAGACAGGATATGATGACAATCAGAGCATCAATTGTAGAAAGTGCTCCTTATTCTAGTCAGATATGTAGAAAATTTGATATGATAGTAGGGAATAAGGAGAAAAATACTATGACAAGCGAATACCAGAAAATGATAGCAGGAGAGTTTTACCGTCCATCGGACTCAGAACTGAGAGCTTTGGCTCAGGCTTCTCGCCAGAAACAGGCTGCCTTTAACAAGGAAGAGGATCCCTTGAAAGGAGCCAAAATCATCAAGACTTGGTTTGGTTCGACCGGGAAAAATCTTTATATCAACACTCGCTTGATGGTGGACTACGGTGTCAACATCCATCTAGGGGAAAATTTTTACTCTAACTGGAACTTGACCATGCTGGATGTTTGTCCGATTAACATCGGGGACAATGCTATGATCGGTCCTAACTGTCAGTTCTTGACACCCCTCCATCCACTAGATCCGCAGGAGCGAAATTCAGGTATCGAGTACGGAAAGCCTATCACTATCGGAGATAATTTCTGGGCTGGTGGTGGCGTCATTGTCCTTCCTGGAGTGACACTGGGAAATAATGTTGTTGCAGGAGCAGGGGCCGTGATTACCAAGTCCTTTGGTGACAATGTTGTCCTAGCTGGCAATCCTGCGCGCGTGATTAAGGAAATACCTGTGAAATAAAAGTAGAAAGAAACAGCGGAAGTTGTTTCTTTTTTGTAGGTTTCATCATTTTTTACCCAGCTCACATTTACCTACTCTATCTCTTAGCAAGTCTGTTTCATTAAGCAAGTTCAAAGCATCTCGTAAGTGGGATGTTTTTCTCCTCAGTTCCTCAGCTTCCTCCTTGACACTCGGTCAGGTTTTGATACAATAGTACAAAATTAGAGGAGGTGGGTTACGATTCAGAAACATGCGATTCCTATTTTAGAGTTCGATGATAATCTTCAGGCGGTCATCATGCCTGATCACGAGGGGCTGGACTTGTATTTGCCTAAGAAGTGTGTCTATGCTTTTTTAGGTGAGGAGATTGACCGCTATGCGAGGGAAGTAGCGGCGGATTGTGTCAGCGAATTCGTTTCTGCCACCAAGACCTATCCAGTCTATGTCATCAATTACAAGGGCGAGGAACTTTGTCTGGCTCAGGCTCCTGTGGGTTCTGCCCCAGCAGCCCAGTTTATGGATTGGTTGATTGGCTATGGTGTGGAGCAGATTATTTCCACTGGAACCTGTGGTGTGCTGGCTGATATAGAAGAAAATGCCTTTCTAGTCCCTGTTCGCGCTCTGCGAGATGAAGGAGCTAGTTATCACTATGTGGCACCTTCTCGTTATATGGAAATTCAGGCAGAGGCTATTGCTGCTATTGAGCAAGTTTTGGAGGCCAGAGGGATTCCTTATGAAGAAGTCGTGACCTGGACGACAGATGGTTTTTACCGAGAAACGGCTGAAAAGGTGGCTTATCGCAAGGAAGAAGGCTGTGCTGTTGTGGAGATGGAGTGTTCTGCGCTTGCGGCAGTAGCCCAACTGCGTGGAGTTCTCTGGGGAGAATTGTTGTTCACAGCTGATTCCTTAGCAGACTTGGACCAGTACGATAGTCGTGACTGGGGTTCAGAAGCTTTTGAGAAGGCCTTGGAACTCTGCCTTGAGATAACTTCTCAGATATAGCTACTCTCCTTCTTTTTATGGTACAATGGATGTATGTTATTCAAATTATTTGTGAAAAAAATTGAAAGGTCCTTGGGTGGACTTTCACCAGCTCGTCGCATCTTTTTAAGTTTCGCTGGAGTTATTCTTATAGGCTCTCTCTTATTAAGTTTGCCTTTTGTCCAGGAGAGTGGTTCGCAGGCTACTTATTTTGACCATCTCTTTACGACGGTGTCCATGGTCTGTGTAACTGGCCTTTTTACGCAACCAGTGGCTACTACCTATAATGTATGGGGTCAGTTGATTTGTATGCTCCTGATACAGATTGGTGGTCTGGGGCTCATGACCTTTATCGGGATTTTTTATATCCAAGGCAAGCAAAAGCTTAGTCTGCGTAGTCGTGAAACCATTCAGGAGAGTTTTAGTTATGGGGAAAGTAAGTCTTTGAAGTCTTTTATGCGTTCCATCTTTTTGACGACTTTTCTGGTAGAGGGTTTGGGAGCTTTTCTTCTTAGTTTCCGTTTTATTCCTGAGTTCGGCTGGGGACGGGGCATTTTTACCTCTATCTTCTTAGCTATTTCAGCCTTTTGTAATGCTGGCTTTGATAATTTTGGCAGTAGCAGTTTAGTGGCTTTTCAGACGGATCCCTTGATCAATCTGGTCATTGCTGGCTTGATTATCACGGGGGGTCTTGGCTTTATGGTCTGGTTTGACTTGGCAACCCAGTTTGACAAGAAGAAAAAACGCCGTCTGCGTTTCCACACCAAGCTGGTTCTATTCTTGACTGCAGGGATTTTGCTGTTTGGGACAGTATCCACACTCTTTACGGAGTGGCACAATCCAGGAACCATTGGCAATCTCAGTGTTCCAGAGAAAGTGCTAGTCAGCTTTTTCCAAACCGTTAGCATGAGAACGGCTGGCTTTGCTTCTATTGACTACACTCAAGCTCGGCCTGTGACCTTGTTTATCTATATCTTACAGATGTTTCTCGGTGGGGCGCCTGGAGGGACGGCTGGGGGTCTCAAGATTACGACTTTCTTTGTCTTGTTGGTTTTTGCGCGTAGTGAATTGCTGGGCTTACCTCATGCTAATGTTGCGCAGAGAACCATTGAGGCTCGAACAGTCCAAAAATCCTTTAGTGTCTTCATTATCTTTTTGATGACCTTCTTGTTGGGCTTGGTGTTGTTGGGAATTACAGCAGAAGGAACACCGCGATTTATTTACCTCATGTTTGAGACCATTTCAGCTCTTGCGACAGTTGGGGTAACGGCAAATCTGACGCCAGAATTGGGCAAGCTAGCTCTCAGCATTGTCATGGTGCTCATGTTTATTGGCCGTATCGGTCCCTTGACCTTGCTGGTTAGTCTAGCGGATTACCAGCCTGATAAGAAAGATTTGATTCAGTATATGAAAGCAGATATTAGTATTGGATAAGAAAGGAAGAATGATGTCAGATCGTACGATTGGAATTTTAGGTTTGGGGATTTTCGGGAGTAGTGTCCTGACAGCCCTAGCCAAGCAAGATATGAATATCATTGCCATTGACGACCACGCCGAGCGCATCAATCAATTTGAGCCAGTTTTGGCGCGTGGAGTTGTGGGCGATATTACAGATGAGGAACTCCTCAGAACTGCAGGAATTGATACCTGTGATACGGTTGTGGTGGCAACAGGGGAAAATCTGGAGTCGAGTGTACTTGCAGTTATGCATTGTAAGAGTCTAGGTGTACCAAGGGTTATTGCCAAGGTCAAAAGCCAGACAGCTAAGAAGGTGCTAGAAAAAATCGGTGCTGACTCAGTGATTTCACCTGAGTATGAAATGGGGCAGTCTCTAGCGCAGACCATTCTCTTTCATAACAATGTTGATGTCTTTCAGCTGGATAAAAATGTGTCTATTGTGGAGATGAAAATTCCGAGTGTTTGGGCAGGTCAAAGCCTGAGCCAGCTGGATCTACGTGGCAAATACAACCTCAATGTCCTAGGGTTTCGTGAACAAGAAAATTCACCCTTGGATGTCCAGTTTGGCCCTAATGATCTCTTGAGGTCAGATGCCTATATCTTGGCGGTCATTAACAACCAGTATCTAGATGACTTGGCAGAATTAAATTCGTAAGGAGGGAGCACCCCTCTTTTTTGATGACCTAGATAGTAAATAGAGAGACCTGTATTCCAATTGAGACTAGAAGTCCTTGTATTCTAGTAAAAGTCCTTCAAAAACTGGACTTTATGGTAGAATAGAAAGAAGTGAGAAGAGAGTAAGAAAAAATCAGTCCCCTAAAGGAGTAGATTATGAAGTTATTGTCTATCGCCATCCCTAGCTACAATGCCGCTGCCTATCTTCATTACTGTGTGGAGTCGCTAGTGATTGGTGGTGAGCAAGTTGAGATTTTGATTATCAATGATGGGTCTCAGGACCAGACTCAGGAAATCGCTGAGCGTTTAGCCAGCAAGTATCCTAGCATTGTTAGAGCCATCTATCAGGAAAATAAAGGTCATGGTGGTGCGGTCAATCGCGGCTTGGCAGAGGCTTCTGGACGCTATTTTAAAGTAGTGGATAGTGATGACTGGGTGGATCCTCGTGCTTACCTGAAAATTTTGGAGACCTTGCAGGAACTAGAGAGTGAAGGTCAAGAGGTGGATGCCTTTGTGACCAATTTTGTCTATGAAAAGGAAGGTCAGTCTCGTAAGAAGAGTATGAGTTATGAGTCAGTCTTGCCTGTCCAACAGATTTTTGGCTGGGATCAGGTCGGAAATTTCTCAAAAGGCCAGTATATCATGATGCACTCGCTGATTTACCGAACAGATTTGTTGCGAGCGAGCCAGTTCCAACTGCCTGAGCATACCTTTTATGTCGATAATCTCTTTGTCTTTACCCCCCTTCAGCAGGTCAAGACCATGTACTATTTGCCTGTCGATTTCTATCGTTATTTGATTGGGCGTGAGGACCAGTCTGTCAATGAGCAAGTGATGATTAAGCGCATTGACCAGCAACTCAAGGTCAATCGACTTTTGGTAGACCAGCTTGATTTATCCAAAGTAAGCCACCCCAAAATGCGAGAATACTTGCTGAATCATATTGAAATCACGACGGTGATTTCCAGTGCCTTGCTCAACCGAGCAGGCACAGCGGAGCATCTGGCCAAAAAACGGGAGCTGTGGACCTATATTCAGCAGGAAAATCCAGAGGTCTTTCAGGCTATCCGCAAGACCATGTTGAGCCGTTTGACTAAACATTCAGTCTTGCCAGCTCGCAAACTGTCCAATGTTGTCTATCAAATCACCAAATCTGTTTATGGCTTTAATTAATATAAGTATTTTATAAGAGGGATTTAAGAAAAATTTTAACTTTTTCTTAATCCTTTTTAATTTTAGGAGATTATACTAGAGTCATCAAATAAAGAAAAACTCTAAGGAGAATCCTATGAAATTCAATCCAAATCAAAGATATACTCGTTGGTCTATTCGCCGTCTTAGTGTCGGTGTTGCCTCAGTTGTTGTAGCCAGTGGCTTCTTTGTCCTAGTTGGTCAACCAAGTTCTGTACGTGCCGATGTGGTCAATCCGACCCCTGCTCAAGTCGTACCAGATGCGACTTCGGTGAGTGAAAAGAGTGACTTACCAGTAGGAGTTCTCAAAGAAGCAGTCGATACAGCTCTTCCTTCAGAGAAGGCAGACTCAACACCTAAAGCAAGCTTGGATACTACAAGCTCTCCAGAAAAAGTGAATGTAGCTGATAAAGATCAAGTGGTAGCGCCAAAAGAAGAAGTGCAAGCAAAACCAGAATCTAAGAAAGAAACAGAAGATGCGGTTAAACCTGCGACAAATCCTGCTCCTACAGTTCCTGGACAAGACCGTGAAGCAAATGAAGTTCAACCAGCAACTACCCCAGCTGAGGTGCAAAAGGGTGTGGCCGACAATACTAAAGACACAGTAGATGTTCCAGCTACTTACTTGGATAAAGCCAATTTCCCAGGCCCATTCACAGCCGGTGTCAACCAAGTTATTCCATACGAATTCTTCGCTGGTGACGGTATGTTAACTCGCCTTATCTTGAAAGCATCAGACAAAGCCCCATGGTCAGACAATGGTTCAGCTAAAAATCCCGCTCTTCCACCAGTAGAAAACTTGGGCAAAGGTCTCTATTTCTATGAAGTAGATTTGGCCGGCACTCAAGGAAAATCTGATAAAGACCTTCTTGACCTCTTGAAACAAAATGGTACGCAAAGTTATAAAGCTACTATCAAGGTATACGGTGCTAAAGATGGTAAGGCCGATTTAAGCAATCTAGTAGCGACTAAGGATTTGACAGTGAACTTAAATAGCTTAACCACTCCAGCTGAAGTGCAAAAAGGCGTGGCTGACAATACTAAAGATACAGTAGACGTCCCAGCTACATACTTGGACAAAGCTAATTTCCCAGGTCCGTTCACAGCTGGTGTCAACCAAGTCATTCCATATGAATTCTTTGCCGGAGACGGTATGTTAACTCGCCTTATCTTGAAAGCATCAGACAAGGCCCCATGGTCAGATAACGGTTCAGCTAAAAATCCCGCTCTTCCACCAGTAGAGAAATTAGGCAAAG
>CABTZI010000037.1:0-9806 GCA_902489265.1 uncultured Streptococcus sp. | reverse complement strand
GAAAATGGTATCGACTTCGATCTTTTGGTTGATGTTAAAGAAAAACGTCGTGCTCGTTTGACTGAGTATGCTGCTGAAAAAGCAACCGCAACCTACCACGAAGGTTCTGTATGGACTTACGCTGGAAACTATGACATTGCTCTTCCATGTGCCACTCAAAACGAAATCAACGGTGAAGCAGCTAAACGTTTGGTTGCTCAAGGTGTTATCTGTGTATCTGAAGGTGCCAACATGCCAAGCGACCTTGATGCCATCAAAGTTTACAAAGAAAATGGTATCTTCTACGGACCTGCCAAAGCTGCCAACGCTGGTGGTGTAGCCGTTTCAGCCCTTGAAATGAGCCAAAATAGTCTTCGTCTCTCATGGACTCGTGAAGAAGTTGATGGACGTCTCAAAGACATCATGACAAATATCTTCAACACAGCTAAAACAACTTCAGAAACATACGGTCTTGATAAAGACTACCTTGCAGGAGCAAACATTGCTGCCTTTGAAAATGTAGCAAACGCTATGATTGCACAAGGTATTGTTTAAGATTCATTTGCTTAATCCTCAATCGCTTCGATTGGGGATTTTTATGTTGAGTTCAAAAAACTCACCATTAACAGTGAGTTTTAACATCCGAATTTATTTTACTTTCATTAGGGCAGATGACAAACATTCAACAATCTCATCAACTGCTTCATCTATGTTTATAGTTCCTTCATCATTCAACATCATGGGAATAAGATAAGAAAAACTCAATGCTAAAATGTATCGAACAATTCTTTCATTTGACCAATTTAGAATAAGTCCTTTTTCTTTAAATTGATTTAAAACAGGGCTAATTGGTTCTACTATAGATTGAACAATAATATTTCCTAACTGGATAGAAAGATTTTTATCAATAAAAGAACGCCCCAAGAGAATTTTAACATGCATTTGATTCTCCTGAATGAAAAAGAGCCTATCTCGAACAATACTTTTTAAAAAGAAGGGAAAAGTTTCTTGATCTACTGTGAATTTTTTTTCTGAGAAATCCGCAATTACTTCTGGAATAACCTGTTCTAGAAAAGTAGATAAAATGGCTTCTAAAATACCTTCCTTTGTTTTAAAGTAACTAAAAACAGTTCCTTCTGACACTCCAGCACGTTCGGCAATAAGGCTGGACGTTGTATTCTCAAATCCAATTTCTGAGAATAATTTTAAGCTTGATAATAATACTCGACGTTGTTTCAAGCTCAAGTTGCTAACTTCTAACGTCTGAGCATACTTTTGTTCTAAACTTTCCATCGCTAGCACCTCTCTTCTACTCTCTTACTTTTACGACTTTTTTGCCTCGACTGTGTCCCATTTTCAGACTACGATAGGCTTCTCTAACTGACTTTATAGAAAAGTCATACACTTGATCAATTTTCAGCTGAACCTTCCCGTCTGAGACCATTTCAGCTAAAGTGCTAAAATCATCATATGTGGAATGTCTCGGACCAGTAAACTGAGCACCTTTTATCATAACATAGGGCGAAGGTACTAATGTCCCAATAGTTGTCCCCTTCAAGCCTAAACTAAAAGCCAATCTAACATAATCAGATCCATAACAATCCAAAAATTTTGTAATAGGAGTTGGACTAGCTGATAGAAGAGCCTTCTTGATATTATCTTCGTAACTTACTGGTGTGGCACCTAAAGACTTCAGATACTCTGCATTTTTCTTACTTGCGATTCCGATTACTTTCGCCCCCTTAGCAACTGCATACTGTACTGCAATACTTCCAATACCTCCTGCTGCAGCTGAAATAACAACAGTATCTCTTGAATTTAAACCAATTCTTCTAAAAGCCCCACCCACAGTTAGAGCAGCTACTCCCATAGTAGCTGCGTGAGTCATGTCGATCATCTCTGGTTTCAATACAATTTCTGATTCATTGACACAAATTTCTGTTGCTAAAGCTCCCCTCTTAGTTCCCAAACCAGGATCACTAATCATTGTTCCAAACACCTTGTCTCCTACTGAAAACCTACTTACTTCATTTCCAACTTCTGTAATAACTCCAGAAAAATCTCTCCCCACACCTCTTGGAAATAAAGATGATTTAGATTCAAACCAACGACTTGGTTTCCTTAATTTCGTTATAAAAGATAGAAATTTAAGAGGTTTCGCTCCCTCAAAAGTTTTATAATCAATAGGATTTAAACCAACAGCATGAACTTCTACTCTCACTTGATTTACATCCAAGGCTGTAGAGTCAATCTTCAGCAAATCCAAGACCTCTTCGTTACCGAAACGACTGTACTCTATTGTTTCAACAACCATTTTCTTTACTCCTTAATTTCACAAAAATTGAGTGAACACTCATTTTTATAAATTATACTCTTAATTTGTAAGAAAATCAATATTATCGTTTGATAACAATTTATGACATGATACAAATATCAATCATTTCGATTTACCAATATGATTCTTTCAATCTAACTCTCCTCACTTTTAAAGATTCCTTTCCCTTTTTTGCCCCCTGGCACATAAAAATAAAAACCGCTACTCCTAAGAATAGCGGTTTAATCATATTTTTTAAGCTACTAATGTAGTTGCTCTATTATTTAAGAGTAACTGAAGCTCCAGCTTCTTCCAATTTAGCTTTGATTTCTTCAGCTTCTGCAGTTGCAACGCCTTCTTTAACAAGTGCTGGTGCACCGTCAACAAGTTCTTTAGCTTCTTTAAGACCAAGACCTGTGATTTCACGTACAACTTTGATAACGCCAACTTTTTTGTCTCCTGCAGATGTCAATTCAACGTCGAATGAATCTTTAGCAGCACCAGCGTCAGCAGCACCAGCTGCAGCAACAGCTACAGGAGCAGCTGCAGTTACACCAAATTCTTCTTCGATAGCTTTTACAAGGTCGTTCAATTCAAGGATTGAAGCTTCTTTAATTTCAGCAATAATGTTTTCAATGTTCAATGCCATTGTTATTTCCTCCAAATATGTTTTAAATTTATAATAGATTTTCGTAGCTAGGCTACGCTACGTAGCTTAAGATTAAGCTGCGTCTTCTTTGTTGTCTGCAACCGCTTTGACTGCAAGAGCAACGTTGCGCACTGGCGCTTGAAGTACAGAAAGGAGCATAGAAAGAAGTCCTTCGCGGTTTGGAAGAGTTGCAAGTGCAAGAATCTCTTCTTTAGATGCGACAGCGCCTTCGATTGCACCACCTTTGATTTCAAGTGCTTCAGCGTTTTTAGAAAAGTCGTTCAAGATTTTCGCTGGTGCGATAACATCTTCGTTAGAAAATGCTACTGCAGATGGTCCAACAAATACAGATGCAAGATCTTCAAGACCAGCTTTTTCAGCTGCACGACGCAAGATTGAGTTTTTAATCACTTTATACTCAACTTCGCTTCCACGAAGCTCACGACGAAGAACTGTATCTTGCTCAACTGTCAAACCACGGGCGTCTACAACGACGATAGATGCAGCAGCTTTCATTTTTTCAGCTACTACGTCAACTAGTTCCGCTTTTTTAGCAATAATTGCTTCACTCATTAGTGTGTTCACCTCCGTTATTATTTTGCTTGGGGAAATTTTTCAAAAGAAAAACGCGCCCAAACCTAGACACGAAAGTACAATACGCTTCTTTTTACATGATACGTTTTGTCCTCGGTAGGATACTTATGAGTCGAGCTCCCCTACTGTCTTAGGCAGTTTTTTCAAACCGTATATAAGTATAGCATAGTCAAAAAAAGAATGCAAGATTTTTGCAAACTTTTTTAAAATTTTTTGTGATTTTTCTTCTAAAGTTCTACTGTCAGAACTTGACCTTGCTTAACAACCTGTTCTCCAGCGATATAAACATCATCAACATCACTGGATTTAACAGCATAGATGAGATGAGAAAGCATATTTTCCTGAGGTTGGAGATGAATTTTCCCTTGTGGTTGAATAACGAGAAAATCTGCCTGTTTACCAACTTCCAGACTTCCTATCTGATTTTCCATTCCTAGAACCTTAGCCCCTTCGATTGTCAGTGCCTTGAGAGCTGTTTCGATAAGAAATTGGCTGGCATCTCCATTTTTCATCTTCTGAAGAAGGGCTGCAGTTCGTCCTTCCTCAAACATATCTAGATTGTTATTAGAAGCGACCGAGTCAGTCGCAATTCCTACTGCTATTCCTGCTTTTTGAAGTTGGATAATGGGAGCAATCCCTGATGCCAATTTGAGGTTACTGATAGGATTGTGGGCAATAGCCACGTGAGAAGTTGTTAAGCGTTCAATTTCTCGCTCATTTAATTCGACCCCATGAGCAAAGACAGACGGATGATCTAAGTAACCCAGTTCTTCTAGGAAAGCGAGGGGACGTTTGCCGTAGCGTTTCAGGAGAATTCCTGACTCCTCCTTGGTCTCCGCCACATGGATATGGATGGGAATATTCAGCTCTTTTGCCATATCTAAGCTCTCTTCCAACAAGTCTCTACTACAGCTATAGGGAGAATGTGGAGCTACCATAACCTTGAAATTTGGATTTTCATATCCTAAGATTTTCTCGATGATTGCTCGTGTTCTGCTTATAGTCTCATCAGTTGTTTCTGTATCTGAAGAAAAGAGGGTCGGTGAGAAATAACAACGCATCTTGGAAGCCTTAACTGCCTGATAAATCTGCTCAATCTCCACTCCATTGGGATTATACATATCATTGAAGGTTGTTGTTCCTGACTGGAGCATTTCTGTCAGAGCTTCTTTGACCGCCTTGGTAGTCATATCTGGTGTAAACTCAGCTTCTGCAGGCCAGATATAGTCATTGAGCCATTCATGGAGGTTACTGTCATCTCTGATCCCTCGCAAGCCAGTCATAGCAGAATGGGTGTGGCAATTGACCAATCCAGGCATAATCCAGGCTCCCTGATAATCTATAATCTGCTCAGCTTGCTCTAAAATCTCTGGCTTCTCTTGACCGACATAGACAATTTGAGAATCCTTAACTGCTAAGATTCCATCCAGATAAACATGGAAATCTTGGTCACAAGTCACGATATTTACATGCTGATAGACTTTCATTATAGGCTCCTTTTCTATAAGACAATTTACAGTGAATAATTTTTCTAGCTATTGTAACAAAAAAGTCACCCGAAGGCAACTTTTTTCGTCCATAAAATTTCAAAAGAGAAAGGCTTATTCTGAGCTAAAAGCTGCAGCTTGCTGCATTTGGTAATACTTGCCTTTTCTAGCCATGAGGTCCTGATGGTTCCCATACTCAACAATGTCGCCATCCACCAAGACAAGAATCAAATCTGCATCTTGAATGGTTGACAAGCGGTGGGCAATGATAAAACTTGTGCGCCCCTTCATGAGTTTGGCAAAGGCATCCTGTACCAGCACTTCTGTCCGCGTATCAATGGATGAAGTTGCTTCGTCTAAGATAAGAATCTTTGGAATAGCCAGAAAGACTCGGGCGATGGTCAAGAGCTGTGCTTGACCGACAGAGAGAGATTCTCCTGCATTTTCCAACTTGGTATCATATCCTTGTGGCAACTGTTGGATGAAAAAGTCCGCATTGGCTGCTTTGGCAGCAGCAATCACTTGCTCCCGACTGGCTTCAGGGTTACCAAAGGCAATATTGTCATGAATGATTCCTTGCTTGAGCCAGGTTTCTTGGAGAACCATCCCAAACTGCTGTCTCAATGATGCTCGGGTATAATCATAAATGGATTGCCCATCTAACAAGATATCTCCTGAGTTAATAGGGTAAAAACGCATGAGGAGATTGATAAGAGTTGACTTTCCAGCACCTGTCGGACCAACGATGGCCACCTTGCTACCGGCTGGGATATCGATAGATAAGTCCTTAATCAAAATCTTTTCAGGATTGTAGCCAAAAGATACATGTTTAAAGGAAATAGCTCCCTTGACTTGGTCACTGGTCAAGACTTCCTTGCCTGTTTCAGCCACCTCAGAGCTTTCTAAGACAGCATAGACGCGCTCTGCACAAGCCAGAGCACTTTGCAACTCAGCTAGCACTGAAGAAATATCGTTAAAAGGCTTGGTGTACTGTTGAACATAGTTCAAAAAAGTCACTAAGCGTCCAATGGTCAAGGTAGAGCCTATCATGATACGATAAGCACCCACTCCAGCTAAAAGAGCATAAATGAGTGCATTGACAAATCGAGTCGAAGGATTGACCGTTGAAGAATAAAAGATGGCCGACTGCGAATAGCCTGCGTAGTTGTCATTAGCCTCACGCAGCCTTTGGATAAATTCTGCTTGAGCATTAAAGGACTGGATAATGGTCTGCTGGCTAAGAGATTCTTCAATCAACTGGGTCTGAATCCCTCTTGTCTCCGTTTGCTTTTGGAAGAGATGATAGGATCTCTTGGCAATAAAGCGTGAAATCACCATGGACAGTGGTGTCAACAGCAAGACCAAGAGGGTCATGAGGAGATGAATTTGGAACATGGCTAGAATACTAACCAAAATCATCAAGACACCAATGAAAAATTGGTTAAAAATCATGGTCAAGCCAGCTGCCAACTGTTCGATATCGGTGGTTACACGACTAACCATCTCCCCACTACCTTGTCTATCTACAAAGGCAATCGGTAAACGATGAAGTTTATGAATGATTCGCTCTCGCAAGTCTTTGGTATAGGAAAAGATTAGGCGATTATAGAGGAGAGGATTGGCCCATTGAACTAGGGTATTTCCTATGACCACCAATACCATCTGAATAAAAATCTGCCAAAAAACTAGCGAAGAACCAGCCACTAGGACCTGGTCAATGACCTGCCCAATCAGAATAGGTAGGTAGATCGATAAGCCAACTTGGGCAATAATTCCTAGAAAGGCTAGGAAAAGGAGGAAAGGATGACTTGCAAGGTCTTTAGCCAAACGTGTGAGCGTCTGTTTTGCAGTTTGTCGTCTCATGCTAGTTCTCCTTTCCATGTTGGGAAGCATTGATTTCACGATAGACTTGACTGGACTTCATCAAGTCCTCGTGCTTGCCGATAGCTAGAAGCTCACCCTTTTCCAAGAGGAGAATCTGGTCTGCCATCTGTAAAGTCGAGGTTCGTTGAGAGATCAAGATTAAGCTCGTGTTTTGTAAGTTTTCGCGGATAGCTTTCAAGAGCTTGGACTCGGTAATGGTGTCGAGGGCCGAGGTTGCATCATCTAAGATGAGAAACGGAGCCTGGCGCAAGACTGCTCGTGCGATAGACAGCCTTTGTTTTTGTCCACCTGAGAAATTTCGTCCTCCTGCCTCAACTGGGGCATCCAAAAGTCCTTCCTTTTCACTTACAAAATCCTTAGCTTGCGCAATCTCCAAGGCCTGCCAGAGTTCTTGGTCAGTTACTTCTTGGTGTAAACCTAGAGTCAAGTTGGAACGAATGCTTCCCTTAAAGAGTTCGACTTTTTGGGGCACATAGGCAATCCAAAACCGCCACTGCTCCAAATTACGAGGACTATGTCCATCTCGATAAAGGTCTATGCTCCCCTTGTCTGCTGGATAAAGGCCAAGGATGAGTTGCACCAGGCTTGATTTACCAGAACCCGTTCCCCCAATAATACCAAGAATTTGCCCTTGCTGCATATCAAAGGAAATATCTCTCAGAGAAGGCTGGGCCGCATCAGGATAGGTAAAGGTCAGTTCTTGGACTTGTAAAACCTGATTTCTAGTAGCTTGCTTTTGTTCTAATTCTGAATGAATATCTTCTGGAGCCTCAGCAAAAACTTCCTCGATTCGCTTAGCTGAAATATAGGACTGGTTGAGAGAATTGATCAGCATGGCTAGCTTGACCAATTCCACCAAGATCTGCAATAGATAATTGATAAGAGCAATCAAGGCACCTTGACTTAGCAATCCTCCTTGAATTGAAACATATCCCTGCAAGATAATAATAAGTAGGGTCCCATTAACAATCAGATAGGTCAGAGGTGTTAATAAACTAGACCAGAAACCTGTCTTTTCTTGTAATCTAGCATAGACTTGGTTAAGGGTTTGAAAAATCTGTAACTCTCTTTTTTCTTGACCAAAAGCACGAATAACTCTCATACCTTGTAATTGCTGGCGTGTTTCCTGAACTAGTTGGTCCGTTTTCTTTCTCAGACTACTGTAGAGAGGATTGACCAGCCGAGAAAGGCCTACAATAACAATGGTCAAAATGACAACCATGACCAAGAACCAGAAAGTCAGCTCATCTGAGATTCGATAGGCCATAAAAATGGCCCCAAAAACGATAATAGGCGCTCGTAAAAAGAGACGCAGGAATTGATTGATCCCAGTCTGAATCTGGTAAGTATCCGAAGTCAAGCGGGTCACCAAGCTAGAAGTTGTCAGACGGTCTCTGCTGTCCTTAGGCAATGAAAGAATATGGCGATAGAGGTCGTCTGTCAGTTCTTTGGCAAATCCAACCGCAGCCTTAGCTGAGTAGAACTGGGCTATTAAGGCCACTACAACACCAATCACTGCAAAGATAAGGAGCAGACCAATCTGCATCCATAGATGACCTTGATTTTTCTGGGGCAAGGATTGGTCAACAATTCCAGCAATCACCATAGGAACTAAGAGCTCAAACACAGCTTCTAGTAGTTTGAACAAGGGGGCTAAAATCGACTCCTTGATGTAGGGTTTGAAGTAAGATAATAGGTGTTTCATAAATCCCTTCTATTCGTATTCTAGAAATAAAGAAAGTGGGAAGCGCCCACCATCTCCGTTTTATTTGTTTAAGTAAGACAATAGATAACCATATCCTTCCTCTTCCATCTCATCCTTGGCCACAAAGCGCAAGGAAGCAGAATTGATACAGTAACGGAGGCCACCAAACTCACGCGGTCCATCTGTGAAAACATGACCCAAGTGAGCATTTCCTGACCGAGAACGAACCTCGATTCGCTCCATTCCATGACTGAGATCCTTGTAATAATGAATCAATTCCTTGGAAATCGGACGGCTAAAACTTGGCCAACCACAACCTGAGGCAAACTTATCCTTGGCAAAAAAGAGTGGCTCACCTGTCGTAATGTCTACATAAATCCCTTCTTCAAAGTTTTGCTCATAGGCATTGGTAAATGGAGCCTCTGTAGCAGCTTCTTGGGTAACACGATAGGATTCTTCTGATAAGCTTTCCTTTAACACCTCTTGACTAGGCTTTTCATAGTTAGAGGCATCAATCAATGGCTTATCAGCATCGGTCACATCGATATGACAGTAACCTGAAGGATTCTTCTTAAGATAGTCTTGGTGGTAATCTTCAGCCAGAATATAGTGGCGAAGTTTCTCCACTTCTACTGCAATCTTTCGACCAAGCATGCGTTCCTGCTCCCGCACCACTGTGTAGATAGCTGGCAAGTCTGCTTCATCCTGGTAATATATACCGGTCCGATACTGACGTCCACGGTCATTCCCTTGTTGATTGATGGATAAAGGGTCGATGACACGAAAATAATAAAGTAAAATCTCTCTGAGTGACACTGTCTTCTCATCATAAATCACTTGAACCGTTTCTGCATGGTCTGTTTCCTTGAGCAGCTGGTAATTGGTCGTTTCGACTTGCCCATTAGCGTATCCAACACTGGTTGCTAGCACTCCAGGAATACGTGAAAAATACTCCTCTAAGCCCCAAAAACAACCGCCTGCTAGATAAATTTCTGCCATCTTTATTTCTCCTTTCTCAAGTTTTTAACTAATACTCTTCGAAAATCTCTTCAAACCACGTCAGCTTACATCTGCAACCTCAAAACAGTATTTTGAGCTAACTTCGTCAGTTCTATCCACAATCTCAAAACACTGTTTTGAGCAGCCTGCGGCTACTTCCTAGTTTGCTCTTTGATTTTCATTGAGTATAAACTT
>CABTZI010000036.1:0-9942 GCA_902489265.1 uncultured Streptococcus sp. | reverse complement strand
TCCATATGATTCTTTCTAATGAGTTGTTTGATCGCTTTTCATTATAGGTCATATGGGACTTTTTTTCTACACAAAAAAGGCTCCATAATATCCATAGGGGGTTACCCACTACAAATATTATAGAGCCTTCTTTTTTTACTGTCCATATTTTTGGTAAAAATCAACTTTTACTTGGATGAAGGTTTTGGCTTCGCGTAGGAGTTGGAGGAGCGTGGCACGGGTTTCAAATTCTTCTCTGGTCTTGGGCAGACTGCGGTTACGGAAGACTTCCAGATAGCGTTCGATTTCATCTAGCAAATCAGAAGCAGGATTGGTCTGGCTCAGTTGCCCTGCAATTTTTGAAAAGAGTTGGGCCAAAATCAGGCTCTCGCTGGCAGCTAGGTGACAGGTGTTGATTTGTTGGGCCATATTTCGCAGGATGCGACTTTGTCGCTGTCTCATCTCAAAGTAGTGAATATGGTAATCAGTCTGGTGAAAGAGGTGGTCTGAGTGATCCAAATAGACCAGTCTGAGGGCTTCTTCCAAAAGGGTGTCCAATTCTTCAACCAACTGTGCTCGGTTGCGTCCATCCCCTCTGGATAAATAATATTTGAAGCGCTGGAGGATATCTTTTAACTTTTCTTCTACCAATGTGTGGTAGTGATGAATTTCCTCTTCTCGTGAAGGCATGTAGAGATTGACAAGCAAGGAAAATCCAGTACCGATTGCAAAGAGAAGGAGTTCATTGACTAGAAGATCTGGAGAGGTTGACTCTTGTACCAAGAGGTGGCTAACCAAAACCGTGCTTGGTGTGATGCCAATTTCCCAGCCCATCTTGTAGGCTAGGGGAACATAAAGAGCCAGATAGAGGCCAAGGCTCCAGATATGAAATCCGCTCAAGTGAAAAGCCAGAACTCCGATAACCAAAGCTAGAAGCATGGAAAAGAGGCGATTTCGGGCCAGTTTTAAGGTACTTCTACGGGTATCGGATAGGCTCAAGAGGGCGATTATTCCAGCCGAGACAGCTGAGGAGAGATTGAGAAAGTAAGCAAGAAGGCAGGCAAGACAGGTAGCTAAGATGAGCTTAGTCGTACGTTGGCTAATAGACATAAGGATTTCCTAGTAAGTTATAATAGAAGCGGAAAAGACAAGACCTGAGCAGGCTTGTCTTTATGAGTTATTTTTTACGGGCTGCTGCGTATTCGGCAACAGCAGTAAAGAGGACATCTGTTGAAGAGTTAAGGGCTGTTTCACATGAGTCTTGGATGACCCCAATCACAAATCCAACCCCAACAACTTGCATGGCAATATCATTAGAAATACCGAAAAGGCTACAAGCAACTGGGATAAGAAGGAGGGATCCTCCGGCAATACCAGAAGCACCACAGGCTGAGATTGCTGCTACTACACTGAGGACAAAGGCTGTGGCAAAGTCAACAGGGATTCCCAAAGTATTTACTGCAGCAAGGGTCAAAATGTTAATGGTAATAGCTGCTCCGGCCATGTTGATAGTAGAACCAAGTGGGATAGAAACAGAATAGGTATCTGGATTCAGTCCAAGGTCGTGGCAAAGTTTCATGTTGACAGGGATGTTGGCCGCAGAACTACGAGTGAAGAAGGCTGTCACACCACTGACACGCAAACATTTCCAAACGAGGGGATAAGGGTTGCTCTTCATAAAGAGGAAGGCAATCAATGGATTGACTACTAAGGCCACAAAGAACATAGTTGTCACCAAGAGGGCAAGCAAGATTCCGTAGTTGGCTAGGCTTCCGATTCCCTTATCAGAGATGGTTTTAAATACAAGTCCTAATATCCCAAATGGAGCTAGGTTGATGATCCATTCGACAATTTTAGAAGTCACATCAGCCATAGTTTTCAGCAATTCTTTACTGTTTTTGCTGGCTTCTCTCATAGCAATCCCGAAAACAACTGCCCAAGATAGGATACCGATGTAGTTGGCAGTAATGAGGGCATTAACTGGATTGTCTACGAGTTTAAGCAAGAGATTGCTGAGGACTTGTCCAATTCCATCTGGCGGAGCAATATCGGTATTAGCACTATTTAGTGTAATTTCAACAGGTACTATGAAACTTGCTAGTACAGCGATGAGGGCAGCCGCAAAGGTTCCTACTAAGTAAAGGAAGATAACGGTTTTCATGTTGCTATCTTGCCCTTTTTGATGTTGGGAAAGGGCATTGGCAACGAGGGCAAATACTAGAATCGGTGCGATGGCTTTGAGGCCACCAACAAAGAGATCTCCTAGCAGGCCAATTCCTGAAATGTTAGGAAGTGTCAGTCCTAGGGTTCCTCCAATAAGCATGCCCACCAAAATCCGTTTGATTAGGCTTGCCTTATTCCAAGCATGAATGAATTTTTTCATAACAATCTCCTTTGTTGTGTAATGTTTATGATTATAGTATAAATATGAACTAAAATCAAGAATTTTCTGTCTATTTTTGAAATTATTTTTGAATATTTATGGAGATTCATCACTTGTGAAAGTATGGTATAATAAATGAAAGGAGTTTTCTATGCAAGAATTTATTCAAACCTATCTCAATAAGCTTGATATTACAGCGATTATCGAGAATATCTTGACCAAGGTACTTTCTCTTTTATTCTTATTTTTACTCTTCTACATAGCTAAAAAAATGCTTCATACCATGGTGCAGAGAATTGTTAAACCTTCTCTAAAAATGTCTCACCATGATGTCGGGCGTCAGAAAACCATCTCACGCCTGCTAGAAAATGTGTTTAATTATACCCTTTATTTCTTTTTACTTTACTGTATTTTGTCGATTTTAGGTTTGCCAGTTTCTAGTTTGCTGGCAGGTGCTGGGATTGCTGGGGTGGCTATTGGGATGGGAGCCCAAGGTTTTCTGTCTGATGTTATCAATGGCTTTTTCATCCTCTTCGAACGTCAACTGGATGTGGGGGATGAGGTTGTTCTGACAAATGGGCCTATTACTGTCTCGGGAAAGGTCGTCAGCGTTGGTATTCGAACAACACAACTCAGAGGAGAAGATCAGGTTCTGCACTTCGTCCCCAATCGGAATATCACTGTTGTCAGCAATTTCTCTCGTACAGACCAGGCCTGAAATTTTAGTAGATTTATGGTACAATAGAAAGAGTTTGGTAAAGGAGAGAAGATGTTTTTAGAAAAACAGTTGGGCAATGGTTGTACCTGGATTAACCTAGATTTGGACAAGTTGAAAAAACTAGAGGACCTTTCTGAAATCTACGGTTTGGACAAGGAAACCATCGAATATGCGCTGGATAGAAATGAGCGTGCCCACATGGATTATCACCGTGAAAATGGGACTGTGACCTTTATCTACAATGTCTTGAACTTGAAAAAGGATAAGGCATACTATGAAGCCTTTCCTATGACCTTTATCGTGGAACATCGTCGCCTGATTACCATTAGTAATACCAAGAACGCCTATGTCATTGAACAAATGACCCGTTATCTGGAGAGTCATGACACGCTTTCAATTTACAAGTTTCTCTTTGCCAGTCTGGAAATCATCAGCAATGCCTACTATCCTGTCATCGAGCAAATGGACAAGAGTAAGGATGAGGTCAATGGGCTCTTGCGCCAGCGAACGACTAAGAAAAACCTCTTTGCACTTTCCGACTTGGAAACTGGTATGGTTTATCTTACTGCGGCTGCCAAGCAAAATCGCATGTTACTGGAACATATTCAAGGGCATGCCCTCTATCGCAGTTTTAACGAGATTGAGAGAGAACAGTTTGATGATGCCATGATTGAAGCTCATCAGCTGGTATCCATGACAGACTTGATTTCTCAAGTTCTCCAACAACTATCAGCATCTTACAACAACATCCTAAACAATAATCTGAATGATAATTTGACAACCTTGACCATCATTTCAGTCTTGCTAGCGGTTTTGGCAGTAGTGACAGGCTTTTTCGGAATGAATGTTCCGCTCCCTTTAACAGATGAGCCCCATGCTTGGCTCTACATCAGTTTAGCCAGTGCTGGGTTGTGGATTGTTTTGTCATTGTTATTAAGGAAAATTGCGAAAAAAAGTTAAGAAAAGGAGCCAGAATGGCGATTGAAAACTATATGCCAGATTTTGCTGTGGAAGCAGTCTATGATCTGACAGTCCCAAGCCTGCAGGCGCAGGGAATCAAGGCTGTTTTGGTCGATTTGGATAATACCCTCATTGCTTGGAACAACCCTGATGGGACGCCAGAGATGAAGCAATGGCTACATGATCTCCGTGACGCGGGCATTCGCATCATCGTGGTATCAAATAACACCAAAAAACGCGTCCAACGAGCAGTTGAGAAATTTGGGATTGACTACGTTTATTGGGCTCTGAAGCCCTTCACATTTGGGATTGATCGTGCTATGAAGGAATTCCACTATGAGAAAAGTGAAGTAGTCATGGTTGGCGACCAGCTCATGACAGATATACGAGCAGCCCACCGTGCAGGTATTCGCTCGATTTTAGTCAAACCCTTGGTCCAACATGACTCGATCAAAACGCAGATTAACCGAGCTCGTGAGCGCCGTGTCATGCGAAAAATCACTGAACAGTACGGACCGATTACATATAAAAAAGGAATTTAACTATGGAAGAAATTCTCTGTATTGGTTGTGGAGCAACCATTCAGACGACAGATAAGGCTGGTCTTGGTTTTACCCCCCAGTCGGCACTTGAAAAAGGTTTGGAGACTGGCGAAGTCTATTGCCAACGCTGTTTCCGTCTCCGCCACTATAATGAGATCACGGATGTTCAGTTGACAGACGATGATTTCCTCAAGCTCTTACACGAGGTGGGAGACAGTGATGCCTTAGTGGTCAATGTCATTGATATCTTTGACTTTAATGGCTCTGTCATCCCAGGCTTGCCACGTTTTGTATCAGGCAATGATGTCCTCTTGGTAGGAAATAAAAAAGATATCCTGCCCAAGTCTGTTAAACCAGGCAAGATTAGCCAGTGGCTCATGGAACGTGCCCACGAAGAAGGTCTTCGTCCAGTCGATGTCGTCCTAACTTCAGCCCAAAACAAGCATGCCATTAAGGAAGTCATTGACAAAATCGAGCATTACCGTAAGGGACGCGATGTCTATGTGGTCGGTGTAACCAACGTTGGAAAATCAACTCTTATCAATGCCATTATCCAAGAGATCACGGGTGACCAGAACGTCATCACAACTTCTCGTTTTCCAGGAACAACCTTGGACAAGATTGAGATTCCGCTTGACGACGGATCTTATATCTACGATACGCCGGGAATCATCCACCGTCACCAGATGGCCCACTACTTGACGGCTAAAAACCTCAAGTATGTCAGTCCTAAAAAGGAAATCAAGCCTAAAACCTATCAGCTCAATCCTGAACAAACTCTGTTTTTAGGAGGCTTGGGACGATTTGACTTCATATCAGGAGAAAAGCAAGGTTTCACTGCCTTCTTTGACAATGAATTGAAACTCCACCGAACCAAGCTCGAAGGAGCGAGTGCCTTTTACGACAAGCACCTCGGAACTCTTCTGACACCACCAAATAGCAAGGAAAAAGAAGATTTCCCAAAATTGGTCCAACATGTATTTAACATCAAGGACAAGACAGACCTAGTCATCTCAGGCCTAGGCTGGATCCGCGTAACAGGCACAGCAAAAGTCGCCGTCTGGGCACCAGAAGGCGTCGCCGTCGTCATACGAAAAGCAATTATTTAAAACAAAATCACTGAGCGAACAAAGTGAGCTCATACAAAGATAGTTATTGCCGTGGTGTCTTGCCAATCGATAGATTGGCAAGGGGCACAATTGAGACCAAGGCTCAATTGTGAGGTCAGGAAATCCATTTTTCAAAGATGAAATCTTTGGAAAATTAGTTCCGACCGTCCCACACCACCTAAAATAACTATCAAAAAAACAAGGAAGAAATTATGTCATTAACATCAAAACAACGTGCCTTCCTCAACAGTCAGGCACACACCCTCAAACCCATCATTCAAATCGGGAAAAATGGACTTAACGACCAAATCAAAACCAGCGTCCGTCAAGCTCTTGATGCCCGCGAATTGATTAAAGTAACGCTCTTGCAAAATACAGATGAAAACATTCACGAAGTAGCTGAAATCTTAGAAGAAGAAATCGGTGTGGATACAGTCCAAAAAATTGGACGCATCTTGATTTTGTTTAAACAATCCAGCAAGAAAGAGAATCGCAAGATTTCTAAGAAAGTCAAAGAAATCTAAAAACTATACTCCAAACAACTGTTTTTACAGAGAAATAAAGGAGACTAGCCTATGGCAATCGAATTATTGACTCCCTTTACCAAGGTAGAGTTGGAGCCAGAAATCAAGGAGAAAAAACGCAAACAAGTCGGGATTTTAGGGGGGAATTTTAACCCTGTTCACAATGCTCATCTCATTGTTGCGGACCAAGTACGGCAACAGTTGGGACTAGATCAAGTCTTGCTCATGCCTGAGTACCAACCTCCTCACGTAGATAAAAAGGAAACCATCCCTGAGCACCATCGTCTCAAGATGCTTGAATTGGCGATTGAGGGGATTGAAGGACTAGCCATTGAAACCATCGAGTTGGAGCGTAAGGGTATTTCCTACACCTACGACACCATGAAAATCTTGACAGAGCAACATCCTGACACGGATTATTACTTTATTATCGGAGCTGATATGGTAGACTATCTGCCTAAGTGGTATCGAATTGATGAGCTGGTAGACATGGTTCAGTTTGTGGGGGTTCAGCGCCCACGCTACAAGGCTGGAACTTCTTACCCAGTTATCTGGGTGGATGTGCCTCTCATGGATATCTCATCCAGCATGGTGCGGGACTTCCTTGCCCAAGGACGAAAACCCAACTTTCTCCTACCTCAGCCTGTGCTAGACTACATCGAGAAGGAGGGTCTCTACTGATGGCCTATCAAGACTATATCAACTGCTCTCGCGAGGCTTTGTTGGAAAAAATGGCAGAGCTTCTACCTGAAAAACGTTTAACCCATTGTCTAGGTGTGGAGCGTGCAGCTATAGAACTGGCCCAGCGATTCGGTGTGGATACTGAGAAAGCAGGTCTAGCAGGCCTTCTTCATGACTATGCTAAAAAGCTGTCAGATCAGGAATTTCTGGACTTGATTGACCGTTATCAGTTAGACCCCGATTTCAAAAAATGGGGTAATAATGTCTGGCATGGCATGGTCGGAATCTACAAGATTCAGGAAGATTTGGATTTGCATGATTCTGAAATCCTGAGAGCCATTGAAATCCATACAGTCGGGGCGGCTCAGATGACAGACTTAGATAAGGTTGTCTATGTCGCAGACTATATCGAGCATAATCGAGCCTTTCCTGGAGTGGACCAGGCACGTGAGATTGCGAGTCTATCGCTCAATAAGGCGGTGGCCTACGAAACAGCTCGCACCGTGGAGCATCTAGCCCATCAGGGATTTCCCATCTATCCCCAAACCCTTGAAACCTATAACGCCTTTGTGCACTATTTGAAAGAGGACTAAATGAACGAAAAAGAATTACTAGAACTAGTCGTGAAAGCGGCTGATGAGAAACGTGCGGAGGATATCCTCGCACTTGATGTGCAAGATTTGACCAGTGTGACAGACTATTTTGTTATCACTAGCTCTATGAATAGCCGTCAGTTGGACGCTATCGCTGATAATATCCGTGAAAAAGTAGCTGATGCAGGCTTTAAAGGTAGCCATATCGAAGGTGATGCAGCTGGAGGCTGGGTTTTGCTGGACCTCGGTGCTGTCGTTGTGCATATCTTCTCAGAAGAAATGCGTGCCCACTATAACCTAGAGAAGCTATGGCATGAGGCAGAGTCAGTAGATATTTCAGAAGCTCTTGCTTAGAATACGAACTCAGTTGTAGCCAACTGGGTTTTATTTGCTTATTTTAGAAAATTTGATAGAAAGGTAAAGAGCGAGTGGTGTTTGCTATGGAGGCTCTTGGTATCATGATTATGGCAACTTATGAAACCTTTGCGGCTGTTTACGATGCTGTGATGGATGATAGTTTATATGATAAATGGACGGATTTTTCTCTGCGTCATTTGCCTAAGACAAAGGAGAGAAAGAAACTCTTGGAATTGGCTTGTGGGACAGGCATCCAGTCTGTTCGCTTTTCTCAAGCTGGTTTTGATGTGACTGGACTTGACTTGAGTGCGGATATGTTGAAGATTGCTGAAAAGAGAGCGGCTTCAGCCAAGCAAAAGATTGACTTTATTGAAGGAAATATGCTGGATTTGTCCAAGGCAGGTCAATACGACTTTGTTACTTGTTATTCGGACTCTATCTGCTACATGCAGGATGAGGTGGAAGTAGGGGACGTTTTTAAAGAGGTGTATAATGCTCTCAATGAAGACGGAGTCTTCATCTTTGATGTGCATTCGACTTACCAGACGGATGAGGTTTTTCCAGGCTATTCCTACCATGAAAATGCGGAAGATTTTGCCATGCTTTGGGATACCTATGAGGACGAAGCTCCTCACTCCATCGTGCATGAGTTGACTTTCTTTATCAAGGAAGCGGATGGTTCCTTTAGTCGCCACGATGAAGTGCATGAGGAGCGGACCTATGAAGTCTTGACCTATGATATTTTGTTGGAACAGGCTGGATTCAAGTCTTTCAAACTTTATGCTGACTTTGAGGACAAGGAGCCAACAGAAACTAGCACCCGTTGGTTTTTTGTGGCGCAGAAGTAGGAGATTACTATGACCATCACAGGTATTATCGCGGAGTTTAATCCTTTTCATAATGGGCATAAATACCTGCTGGATCAGGCTGAGGGGCTGAAAATCGTTGCCATGTCAGGGAATTTCATGCAGCGTGGAGAGCCTGCTATTGTGGATAAGAGGACAAGGGCCCAGATGGCGCTGGAAAATGGGGCAGACTTGGTAGTGGAATTGCCCTTTTTAGTCAGTGTTCAGGCAGCAGATTTCTTTGGCCAAGGAGCTGTGGATATCTTGGCTAGGTTGGGCATTGATAGCCTAGCTTTTGGGACAGAAGAAGTTCTGGATTATCAAAAAATCGCTGACTTATACACAGAGAAAGGTGCTGAGATGGAGAAATTTGTGGAAAATCTGCCTGATTCCCTCTCTTATCCACAGAAGACCCAGGCCATGTGGAAGGAGTTTGCAGGTCTTGATTTTTCAGGCAATACGCCCAATCATGTTCTAGCTTTGGCCTATGCCAAGGCGGTTGCAGGACGAAACATCAAACTCCATCCGATTCAACGTCAGGGTGCGGGTTACCATTCTGTGGACAAGGATGTGGACTTTGCCTCAGCGACAGCTCTGCGTCAACACCAGAAGGACCAAGATTTCTTAGAACGCTTTATGCCTTCTGTTATTCTGTTTGAGCAGGCTAGTAAGGTGAGCTGGGACGACTATTTTCCCTTGCTTCGATATCAAATCTTGTCCAATCCAGACCTAACCACTATCTATCAAGTCAATCAAGAAATGGCAATGCGCATTAAAGATGCTATCAAGACAGCCCAGTCTGTGGAAGAATTGGTCGAGTTAGTGACTACCAAACGTTACACAAAGGCGCGTGTCAGACGCCTCTTGGCCTATATTTTGGTACAGGCCATAGAAAGTGACTTACCAGAGGCTATTCATGTTCTTGGCTTTACAGAAAAAGGCAGACAACACCTTAAGTCTCTGAAAGGACAGGTCCATCTAGTCAGCCGAATTGGCAAAGAACCTTGGGATGCTATGACCCAAAAAGCAGATCAGATTTACCAACTAGGAAATCCAAGTTTAGCAGAACAGAATTTTGGAAGAGTACCGATTAGAATAGAAACAAACTAAGTCTACTGAAAGGTAGGCTTTTTGAGATTTTTTACGAATAATACTCTTCGAAAATCAAATTCAAACCGCGTCAACGTCGCCTTGCCGTACTCAAGTACAGCCTGCGGCTAGTTTCCTAGTTTGCTCTTTGATTTTCATTGA
>CABTZI010000035.1:0-9980 GCA_902489265.1 uncultured Streptococcus sp. | reverse complement strand
TGCCATGATAGGACTCCTTTAAAATAAATAGTTTTTTATAACAATGTGTTCACCACATGATTACCTAAATTGTAAGAATGAGCGTGCCCCAGGTCAAGCCTCCACCGAAGCCTGATAACAGAACAGTCTGACTACCATCTAAATGGATGAGACCTTGTTCTACACACTCTGAAAGTAAAATCGGGATACTGGCTGCACTAGTATTGCCATATTCCATCATATTGGCTGGAAGTTTAGCTCGATCAACACCGATTTTTCTAGCCATCTTATCCAAGATACGGTCATTAGCCTGATGAAGTAGCAGATAATCCAAGTCTGTCGCCTCTATAGGGGACTCATCAATAGTCTGTTTGATAGACTTGGCCACATCTCGAATAGCAAAATCAAAAACTGCGCGCCCATCCATCTTCAAAAATGAATCTGCATTTTCTTGATCTGAAAATGGAGAATGCAAGCCTGAATGTCCATAGGTCAGACACTCGCTGCGACTTCCATCGCTATTGAGACTCTCAGCCAAAAAATGCTCTTGATCGCTAGCCTCTAACAAGACACCACCAGCACCATCTCCAAACAAAACAGCTGTTGATCGGTCCGACCAATCGACTGCTTTAGACAGGGTTTCACTACCAATCACCAAGCCTTTTTGAAAGCGACCAGAAGCGATAAACTTTTCAGCAGTTGACAAGGCAAATACAAATCCACTGCAGGCAGCTGTTAGGTCAAAAGCAAAGGCCTTATTAGCACCAATATTAGCTTGGACACGAGCAGCCGTAGAGGGCATCATCGAATCTGGAGTAATGGTAGCTAGGATGATAAAATCCAACTCCTCTCCTGTGATTCCAGCTTTTGCCATCAGTTTCTTAGCAACCTCTGTAGCCAAATCACTAGTAGATTCTGTTCTTGAAATATGCCTTTGTCGTATTCCCGTCCGACTTGAAATCCACTCATCATTGGTATCCATAATCTGGGCTAAATCATGATTTGTAACCACTTGCTCTGGTACATAATGAGCAACCTGGCTTATTTTTGCAAAAGCCATTATTTCAAATCCTCCAAAAATTGATAAAGATTGGTCAACCCTTTGCTCATAACATCAATTTCTTCCTTACTCATACCATCAATGATTTTTTCAACCATGGCCTTGTGGAAGCGTTTATGTAGTCTATGAACCAAGCGCCCCTTCTTTGTCAAATGCAGATGCACCACACGACGATCCTGCTCTGAGCGAATGCGTTCAATGTAACCCTTTCGTTCAAGATTATTCAGACTCGTCGTAACCGTCCCAAGAGTCACCATCAACTCTTTCGACACTTGACTTGGCGTCACATCTGGGAATTTTCCAATTACATCGATTGTATGTACTTCTTTGATGGAGATATCCTTGAAACGACTACCCCTCAAGCTAACTTCCTCAATGACGAGGACATTGTTAAATATAGATGTTAAATATTCATTAATTCGTTGGTAGTCCAATCTCTTTTCCCTCCTTTTCAAAAAACTTTTACAATCAAAACATTTGACAAAAAAATTATATCAAACTTCAAAGAACAGTGCAAGTATTTTCTTATTTTCCAGTAAATTTAGGTCGCCTTCTCTCCGAATGAGCCCGAACTCCCTCTTTGAAATCCTCTGTTTGAGCTAGTGATTCCTGTAGGTTCAGTTCTAAAGCAGCATAATCTTGCCAATCTTTAAATTGGCTCTCCCAAACCAACTTCTTGATGGCAGCATAAGAATTAGCTGACCCGCGTCTCAATTTTTTAAGAAGCTGTTCTCTCGTCTTTTCAAGTTTATCAGCTTCACAGACGCGGTAAACCAGCCCCCATTCTAAAGCTTTTTCTACAGACAAAGCCTCACCTGTCATGGCTAATTGAGCAGCACGCGTCACACCAATACTACGACTCAAGAGGTGAATCCCACCTGCATCTGGAGCCAAACCAACGCCAACAAAGGCTTGGATAAATTTAGCCTTATCCGTTGCCAGACAGAAATCCGCAGCAACAGCCATATTCGCTGCGGCACCTGCAACAGCCCCATCAACCTCCATCAAGACAGGTTTGGCTATTTGCTTGATTTTATAAGAAATAGTATTGACCAATTCTGCGATTTTTGTCAATGATGGAATATCATCCTCATCCACTGCCCGCTTCATCTCTACCAAATCTCCCCCAACAGAGAAGACTTTGCCATTCGCGTTGATTAAGACAAAATGCACAGCCGGATCCTCTTCTGCCAAAGTCAGAGCTTCTAAAATCTCCTCACACATAGAAATATGAAAACCATTTGCGACCTCAGGACGATTCAAGGTAAGGATTGCCAAGTCCTCTTCAAGCTGATAAATAATGTGTTCCATCGGGACTCCTTTTTATTTTATAAGCAGTTTAAATTATTTTATTTTCAAAGTATATCTTTTTTAAAACTCGAAAGCAAGGAAAAATCGGCTAAAAGTATCTCGGCCGATAATAAGCAATATTTCAAAAGTAAATAATTTCACTTGCCCTCATATATTTAATATGATATGATCTAATTAACACGTTGTTATAGAAGGAGAAAATACATGTACAGAAACTTAGTTAACGTTGCGAAAGATGTCATAAAGTTGGCAAATAAAAGAGATAAAGATAGACGAGAGCAAAAAACTTTAAAAATCATTTCTTTAGCTGATATAAAAATTTCAGACGAATTTGATTCCCTCTCAAAACAAATAGTAGAACTTCTCATGAAATTGAATCGTGATGAAGTCATTGCACTTCAAACCATCATGTATTTAGGTAGAGAAAATAATGTTGAACAAGAATCTCCTGACGAAATATTTTTCACCCGTTTTAATGAGGTAAAATCATCGAGTCAAGATTCTAAAGACATAGAAGTTCTTTACATGGTTGACAAACCATTAGGTGAATATCTTACAGAAGGATACAGAATCCTCGGAATTAAACTTTAAATCAAATTCAGAAATCAACTGCAGTATGTCTCAGGACAAACTGCTTTTTGTATCCGATAGTAAATATTTTCTTCATTGAAAAAAGGTTTTCTTTCTGCTATAATCGTATAAAATACTTACTTTAGGAGTTCTTATGAAAGTTGTTAAATTTGGAGGTAGTTCTCTTGCCTCTGCTGGTCAATTAGAAAAAGTTTTAAACATCGTCAAAAGCGATAAAGAACGCCGCTTTGTAGTTGTTTCTGCACCTGGGAAGCGCAATGCTGAAGATACTAAGGTTACGGATGCCTTGATTAAATACTACCGCGATTATGTTGCTGGTAACGATATTAGCAAGAGTCAAAACTGGATTATCGACCGCTATGCCGCTATGGTTAGTGAATTGGGACTGAAGCCAGCTGTTTTAGAAAAAATTTCTAAAAGTATTCGTGCCTTAGCCACTCTTCCTATCGAAGAAAATGAATTTCTCTACGATACTTTCCTAGCAGCCGGTGAAAATAACAATGCTAAATTGATTGCTGCCTATTTTAACCAAAACGGTATCGATGCACGCTATGTGCATCCTAGAGAAGCTGGTATTGTGGTCACAAGTGAACCAGGTCACGCTCGCATCATTCCATCAAGTTATGACAAGATTGAAGAATTGACAAACGCCAATGAAGTCCTTGTCATTCCTGGTTTCTTTGGTGTTACTAAGGAAAATCAAATCTGTACCTTCTCACGTGGAGGCTCTGATATCACTGGTTCTATCATTGCTGCAGGTGTCAAAGCTGACCTTTATGAAAACTTTACAGACGTTGATGGTATCTTTGCAGCCCACCCTGGTATTATCCACCAACCACACTCGATCCCTGAGTTGACCTACCGTGAAATGCGTGAATTGGCCTATGCAGGGTTCTCAGTTCTTCATGACGAAGCCCTTCTTCCTGCCTACCGTGGAAAAATTCCTCTTGTTATCAAGAATACCAACAACCCTGATCATCCGGGTACTCGTATCGTTCTAAAACACAGTAGTGACAAGTTCCCAGTTGTGGGAATTGCTGGTGACTCTGGCTTTGTCAGCATCAACATGTCTAAATACCTCATGAACCGAGAGGTTGGATTTGGTCGCAAGGTTCTGCAAATCCTGGAAGATCTTAACATCGGTTGGGAACATATGCCAACAGGTATCGACGATCTTTCAATCATCCTCCGTTCTCGCGAACTAACTCCTATCAAGGAAGAAGAAATCCTGCGTCAGTTGGTGCAAAAGGCTGAAGTAGACCATGCAGAAATCGAACACGACCTTTCAATCATTATGATTGTTGGAGAAAAGATGAAGAGCCATATCGGAGTAACTGCTACTGCAACTCGCGCTCTATCTGAAAACAAGATCAATATCCAGATGATGTCTCAAGGTTCTAGTGAGGTTTCTATCATGTTTGTTGTCCATAAAGACCAAGAAAAATCAGCTATCAAAGCCCTCTACAATGCCTTTTTCGGTGAAAGTAAGGAAGACTAGACATGGCCCAATCTCTTAACAAAACTGTTCTTCTCAATACAACAGGCACCTCCTACCTCTCTATAGCTGGGAAAGTTGGGAAATTTCTTGTCGGAGATCAGGCTCTGGAATTTTATCCAGATGTCAATGTTGAACAATTTATCCAAATCCCTTGGAGCCATATCAACCAAATTGGAGCCAATGTCTCTGGTCGCAAAATCAGTCGCCACTTCGAAGTCTTTACAGACAGAGGAAAATTCCTCTTTGCTTCAAAAGATTCAGGTGCCATTCTCAAAATTGCACGCGAAAAACTGGGCAATGACAAGGTCGTCAAACTTCCGACCCTGATTCAGACAATTAGCCAAAAATTTAAAAATCTATTTGCAAAAAAGTAGAAACTTTAGTATAATCATAGCAACGGATAAGTAGGTTATCTTCTTCTTTCAGAAAGTCTGCGGGTGCTGCGAGCAGATAGAAGGGATAGGTGAAATTCTACCGTTAGTAACAATTACATACACAATCAAGTGCACACCTGTGAAGTTGGATGGAACCGTGGCCCTGCCACTCCAACGCTTTGTCAGGTGTGCTTTTTTCACAAAGGAGTTCTTATGTTAGATATCAAACGTATTCGTACAGACTTTGATGCTGTCGCAGAAAAATTGGCTACACGTGGTGTAGATGCTGCTGTCTTGAATGAGATGAAAGAAATCGATGCTAAACGTCGTGATATTTTGGTCAAGGTTGAAACTCTTAAAGCAGAACGTAATACAGTTTCAGCTGAGATTGCCCAAGCTAAACGTAACAAGGAAAATGCAGACGACAAGATTGCTGCCATGCAAACCCTATCTGCTGAAGTCAAAGCACTCGATGCAGAATTAGCTGAAATCGATGCTAAATTGACAGAATTTACCACTACTCTTCCAAACATCCCAGCTGACAGTGTTCCTATCGGGGCAGACGAAGATGATAACATAGAAGTTCGCCGTTGGGGAACTCCTCGTGAGTTTGACTTTGAACCAAAAGCCCACTGGGATCTTGGCGAAGACCTCGGTATCCTTGACTGGGAACGCGGTGGAAAAGTTACTGGAGCTCGTTTCCTCTTCTATAAAGGCCTGGGAGCTCGCTTAGAGCGTGCCATCTACAACTTTATGTTGGATGAACATGGTAAGGAAGGTTATACTGAAGTCATCACACCTTACATGGTTAACCATGATTCTATGTTTGGTACAGGACAATATCCAAAATTCAAGGAAGATACGTTTGAATTAAAAGATACGAACTACGTCCTCATTCCTACCGCTGAAGTTCCTCTGACTAACTACTATCGTGATGAAATCATTGATGGTAAGGAACTGCCAATCTATTTTACTGCTATGAGTCCATCTTTCCGTTCAGAAGCTGGTTCTGCTGGTCGCGATACTCGTGGTTTGATTCGTTTGCACCAATTCCACAAGGTTGAAATGGTGAAATTCGCCAAACCTGAAGAATCATACGAAGAATTAGAAAAGATGACAGCCAACGCTGAAAACATTCTTCAAAAACTAAACTTGCCATACCGTGTAGTTGCTCTTTCTACAGGAGATATGGGCTTCTCAGCTGCTAAGACTTACGACTTGGAAGTTTGGATCCCAGCACAAAATACCTACCGCGAAATCTCAAGCTGTTCAAATACAGAAGATTTCCAAGCACGTCGTGCCCAAATCCGTTACCGTGATGAAGCAGATGGCAAGGTGAAACTCCTCCATACCTTGAACGGTTCTGGACTTGCAGTTGGACGTACAGTGGCTGCTATTCTTGAAAACTACCAAAATGAAGATGGTTCTGTAACCATCCCAGAAGCTCTTCGTCCTTACATGGGTGGAGCTGAAGTCATCAAACCATAAAAAATAAGGTTTAGCTATTTCTAGCTAGACCTTTTTTCGTAACCAATTCAGATAAGCGCCTAATACAAAGAGCAAAATGATTAGGCAAATAACAGTTTCAGCCACTACCAGATAATCCAGAAATGGAAATTTCAAGATTCCCTGAGCCATCTTAAGCGAGGTAGCTGTGATAATGGTTGGGAAGGTGAGGGCTGAGAAGGCTGGTTGAAAGCCTTGTTTTAAAATATTGAGCAGACGAGTTAAAACAAAGAAAAAGAAGGATTGGGAAGCCAAGATCATGATGATTAAAACCCAATTCGGTAGGCTAGCTCCTTCAACTCGAACTAGGGAAGCCAAGAGTAGAGAGAAGGGAGCACAATAGATTCCTTCTTGGCCAAGCAAGGCTAGTGGGAGTGGATGTTTCTTTAAATCGCTATAAATAAGCGGGTAGAGATAGAAGGTCAAGAGAAAACCAAAACTCAAGGTCACATAGGCAATCTCGATAATGCCTACCAGAGAATAGGTCAAGGCTGCCACTGCTATCCCCACATAGAGAACCGTCCAGCTAGGAGTCGCATGAACCCTCCGCCCCGGATAGGCAAATTTGATAGTGAAGCCAGCAATCAGAGCCACATCCAAGAGAAATGAAAACCACCAGAGCCCTTGAGCAACCAAAGGGAAATGAGGGAAGACTCGAAAGACATAAGTCGATAAAATCATCCCAGCCATGGGAAAGGTCGCCATTCCTGACAAAAGAGGGGGCTTGGTCAATTCTTGCTTTGTTTCTTTCCAATTAAAGAGATGAAGAAGCAGAAAAAAGAGCCACAAAACCAAACCTGTCAGACTAAAAAGATGTGACAGAACCGGCAACGTATCTAAAATAAGATTTCCAGCTCCTGCCAAACCTAGCAAACAACCAGAAAATACCAAGGGGAGTTTTTTCATCCTAACCTCCAATAATCATGTTAGTTTCAGTATAGCATAAAAGCGCTTAAATGAGGACTTAAAAAAACGAAGTCCGATTATTTCAGACTTCATTTTACTCAGATATGAATTAAGCATAAGGTTGCAATTCTGGATTAATTGGTGTATTAGCTAGGTTGTTGGCATAGTTACAGAGGCTTGCTAGGCTGACACCAAGAACCACATCCAAGGCATTTTGTTGCGTGTAGCCAGCTTCTAAAAACTCAGCTAAGGCTTCATCTCCTACACGACCCTTGGTATTGATAACCGCCAAGGTAAACTTAGCTAGGGTGTCCAATTTAGGATCTGTTTCAATTGGAGTACGATTGCGGAGGGCTTGCAAAAGATCATCGTTCATCTGGATTTGTTTGATGGAAAAGGCGGTGTGACCTGCGACACAGAAGGCACAACCATTGGTCACAGCTGCCGTGATCTGCACCACTTCGCGCTCAACGGGTGTCAGGCTGTTGCGACGGTTGATGGCTCCGACAGTTCGGTAGGCTTCAAGGGCGGTAGGGGCATTAGCCAAGAGACCGATTAGATTGGGAATATAGCCATTATTATCTTTTTCTACTGTTTCAAGAACTTCTTTCACTTCTGCTGGTGCTGATTCGACTGTATGAATTGTAAATGTTGTCATTATAAAACCTCTTTTCATGTTGTTGAAACCTAGTCTATCACAGATTCTATACCATGTATAATATATATTTTAAATTACACTGATAGAAATTTTTTATGAAAGCAAAAAAATCACACGAGCTGTGTGATTTCATTATTTGTCAAAATACTTTTTAGTTTCAGCAATAACGACTGGTGATAAAACTAAGAGGGCAATCAAGTTTGGCAGAGCCATCAAGGCATTGACAATATCTGCGATAATCCAAACCATATCCAACTCGATAAATCCTCCTAGCAAGACCATGAGCACAAAGACCACACGGTAGAGCCAGATAAAGCGAACCCCAAAGAGAAACTCAAAACAACGTTCTCCGTAATAGTTCCAACCTAGAATCGTTGTAAAGGCAAAGAGCACAAGGAAGATGGTCAAAAGGGCAGGTCCAAAGTGTGAAAAGACTGTTGAGAAGGCTGACTGAGTCAAGGCAACTCCATTCAAATCACCACTCCAAACACCAGTTACCAAGATAGTCAAACCAGTCAAGGTACAGATAATGAGTGTATCAATAAAGGTTCCTGTCATGGAAATCAAACCTTGCTCTACCGGTTCATTTGTCTTAGCCGCAGCAGCTGCAATGGGAGCCGAACCCAGACCAGATTCGTTCGAGAAAACACCTCGCGCTACACCATTTTGAATAGCCATTCGAATGCTAGTCCCAGCAAAACCACCTACCGCAGCAACTGGACTAAAAGCCGTTGTCAAGATTAAAGCGATTGTGGCAGGAATTTTTCCAATATTAAAGAAAATAACTGTAAGAGTTCCTAAAATATAGATGATAGCCATAAAAGGAACAACAGTAGTTGACACCTTAGAGATGGACTTGAGTCCACCAAAGACAGCAATCGCTACAAATACAGACAACACAAGAGCTGTGATGGCTGGTGAAATAGCCGTTGTATTTTGGATAGATTCTGTAATCGAGTTGACTTGGGTGAAGGTTCCGATTCCCAGCAAAGCTACTAGCACACCTGCCAGGGCAAAGAAGATGGCAAGTGGTCGCCACTTTTCTCCCATCCCTAGAAGGATATAGTGCATGGGACCTCCCGCTACTGCACCATGATCATCCTTGGTACGGTATTTGATAGCTAGTAGTCCTTCCGCATACTTGGTTGCCATTCCAAAGAAAGCAGCCATCCACATCCAAAAGAGGGCTCCTGGTCCACCGACCTTGATAGCTGTAGCTACCCCGATAATATTTCCCGTACCAACTGTCGCTGCTAGGGCTGTACATAGTGCCGCAAAGCTGGATACATCGCCATGCCCCTTATCCTTGGTAAAAATAAGCTGGAAGGCCTTGGGCAGACGCAAAACCTGCAAGAGGCCTAGACGGGCAGTTAGGTAAATACCTGTTCCGACCAATAAAATCAAAAGGGGTGGGCCCCAAGCAAAAGCATCGATTGATTTAAGCAATTCTAACATTTCCTTCTCCTATCTTTTCAACCCCAAAAGAAAGAGCACATGCAAGATACATGTACTCTGGAATGCTTAGATAAATGCTAAAAAGCGGTCTATCCTAGCTCTGTCCTTTTACCTGAGAGTTTGAGCAGTTGCCTGCCTTGCCCCTTCGGTGCCTTTACGGTCTCTCCAGAGTTCCGTCCATTTACAGTCATGGAAAATCAAACGATTCTCCACTTCTATTAAACTTCATTCGGTGTTGGTATTTAATTGATTCTTATTTTACAAAAAATGTTGGCTTTTGTCAATGTGTTTATTAGTAAAAATTAGTTCAACAGTTTTTACTTTATAAAATCCAGAATACTGCTATCCTTTAAAAGTGACAATAGTCGCACCACTACCTCCAGCATTTTGTGGGGCATAGCCGAAACTCTTGACATGCTTGTTTCTTTGTAGGTATTTGGTGACACCTTCACGGATGACACCTGTTCCGATACCATGGATGATATCAACTTGGGCCATATTATTAAGCAGGGCTTGGTCGATAAAGGCATCTAGCTCATTCATAGCCTCTTCATAACGTTTGCCTCGAAGGTCCAGTCTGGCTTGTGGGCCACGACCAGAAGTTCGTTTCACGACATTGACCTGTTTCTTTCTTGCTTGCTT
>CABTZI010000034.1:0-10142 GCA_902489265.1 uncultured Streptococcus sp. | reverse complement strand
TTCTTTCCTTTTTTCTTTTTATCTTTTTGTGAATGCTTGCGCTTATCATTTGAGCGACCTGACTTTCTCTTGTCTTCCTTCTTATCTGAACGACGACTTGAACCACGCCCTCTGTCACTACGACTAGACTGTTTCAAGCCTTTTTCAATCACATCAAACTCACTTGGGATATAAGAGAAATCAATTTCACCCGTCATCTTATCGGCTCTTTCAACTCGAATACGAATCTGTTGCCCTACACGGAAGGTTGTTCCTGATTTCTCCCCACGAAGGGTCAAATCACGCTCATTGAAATGATAAAATTCAGGTAAATTAGTGATGTGAATCAAACCCTCAACCGTGTTTGGCAATTCAACAAAGAGACCGAATTTAACGATGCTGGATACAACTGCATCATACTCTTCACCCACATATTCTTCCATGTACTCAGCCTTTTTCATGGCTTCGACTTCACGCTCAGCCTCAATGGCACGACGTTCACGGTTAGAAGACTGGGTCGCAATCTCTGGAATCACTTGTTCAAAATGCTCTGCTATTTCCTTGGAACGCCCATAGTCGCGAATCATCCGATGGACTAGAAGGTCTGGATAACGACGAATCGGACTGGTAAAGTGAGTGTAATAATCAGCCGCTAGACCATAGTGACCGTGATTATGCTCCGAATAGCGAGCCTGCTGCATAGAACGGAGAAGCATCATAGACAATACATCTGCATAAGGTTCTCCCTCAACAGTACGCATGATGTCTTGAAGGGCCTCCTGGCTGATCTCACTGGCAGTCCCATAAATGCGCAAGCCAAAGCTCGAAGCATAATCAATAAACTTCTGAACCTTTTCAGCCTTAGGCTCCTCGTGAATTCGATAGATGAAAGGCAAATCCAACTTGCTAAAATGCTCGGCAACTGTTTCATTGGCCATCAGCATAAAGGACTCAATCATGCGCTCAGCAACACCACGCTGACGAAGAACGATATCAACAGGCTTGCCTTGTTTATCCACTAAAATCTTAGCTTCATTGGTATCGAAATTGAGAGCACCACGTTTCACACGCATGTTTTCTAAAATTTCATGGAGCTTGGCCATGAGTTCGATACTTGGAACAATTTTCTTATATTCTTGCCTCTTCTCCTCGTCACCTGCTAGGATATCATTGACATCACTATAGGTCATACGAAAACTGGTCTTGATAACTGTTTGTGTAATGGTGTAATTGACCACACGACCATGTTTATCAATCTCCATAATGGCAGACTGGGTCAGACGGTCAACTTGAGGATTGAGGGAGCAGATGCCATTCGACAGTCTTTCTGGAAGCATTGGCACCACACGGTCTGTCACATAGACAGAAGTCGCGCGGTTAAGGGCTTCCTTGTCGAGGGCAGAACCCTCGGTAACATAGTAGGAAACATCTGCGATGTGAACTCCAAGCTCCAGATTCCCATTTTTCAAGGCCTTGATATGCACCGCATCGTCCAAGTCCTTGGCATCAGCACCGTCAATGGTAAAGGTAATCTCATCTCTTAGATCCAGACGACCTTCCATATCCTTTTGAGACGGAGCATCCGACACACTTTCTGCTTCCTTGACAACAGCTTCTGGAAACTCGGAGACAATGTCCATAGACTCCAAAACCTCAAGAACATCAATTCCGACATCTGTTGAGTGTCCCACCACATCGAGAACACTCGCGACAAAGAAATCATGTTTCTTGCTTGGGTATTTATCGATAAAGACCTTGAGAACTTCTGTTCCCTCTAGTTTAAGAGCTGGTTTCTTAACATAAATCGGCTGGCTAATTTTCTGGTTTTTAGAACGAATGTAGCCGGCATACTTAGGCTTTTCCTTATCTAGAACGATTTGTCCAACAACGGTTGTCAAACTGTGCTCTAGAATATCAATAATTTTGGCTTCCGCTGCTGTTCCCTTGTTACGGTCAGCGACTTTCTTGATGACGACCTCAACGGTATCACCATCAATAGCATAGTTGACATCGTTTTTTCCTACAAATAGGTCGTCCTCTTCCCCTTCCAGACTGACAAAACCAAAGCCATTTTTATGGGCATGAAAAATTCCCTTGAGAGTAATCTCATGTTTTTCCTTGACTTCCAAGGTCAGACTGCCATCTTCTTCAAAGCGAATCTGGTGCTTTCTTTCCATTAGGGACAAGGTTTTAATCAACTCACGAAAATCCTTGGAACCATCTTTGCCTAAAACCTGAGCCAAGTCATTGACAGTCACCTTTCCCTTGTCTTGCAAATATTCTTTTATTCTATCTTTCATATTTTCTTTCTAGATTTTTTAATTTTCTTTTACTGTAAAACCTTCTCAAACATTCTTAAAAAATAAAAAGAGGCAAAGACCTAGTCCTGCCCATTATTTTCTTATCTACTTGATAATACCGTCAATGCTAAGGCAATGGCTAGCCAGAAAAAGACTAAAATCCCTGTCAAACGCTGCATTACAGCTTCAAAACCGCGTGCTTTACTGCGTTCAAACAAATCACCTGAGCTGGCATCAAATACATTGCTGGATTGGTTTTTGGTTGGTTGCATGAAAATCGCAATCACAATCACAACAGATAATACTAATAAAATGGTTAATAATAGGTTATACATATCAAACTCCTTAAAATCCTTATTATTTTACCATAAAATCTACTTAGATTCAAGATGTAGGGTTACTTTTCTTTCCTTGGGACAATACTTTAAAACCTCAATCTTGTCTGGATGGGTTTTTGAATTTTTACTGGTTAGGTAATTGATACTGCCACAAGAGGAGCATTTGAGATTAATTTTTACTCGCACTAGATTTCCTTTACTTTTAATAATGTTCGAAATTGAAGCAGGTTAAAGAGACAACTAAAGGCAACACAAAGGCTTGTCGCATAAAAGACTGCATGGTAGCCAAATTGGCCTGCTACTGCAGAACCTGCCATAGGACCAACGACACCTCCCAGATAAAAGAATACCTGATTGAAGGCAAAGACCCTCGAAATGCCGGCTTTGGGAGTCATTTTGCTGAGTAGCGCATTAACCCCAGGAATCAGCGCACCGGTTCCCATGCCAAAGAGGAAACGATAGAGTCCCAGTTGGAGGGGACTAGAGGCATTGGCACAGAGAAGATAGATGATAACTGAATAAAACTGGGCGACAACCAAGAGACGATGATTGCCCACCTTGTCACCTAGCTTACCCATGACTCCTGCACTCATCATGCTGGAAAAGCCCATACTGGATACAATCAAACCAGAGACAAAAAGAAGATTCTCTGTCTGCCCTAAGTCGCGTACATAAAGAGCCAAAATAGGGCCAATCGATTGGGCTGAAAATTGGATGACAAAACTGGTTAGAAAGAGATTAACCAAGAGATAGGGATATTTAACTGATGTAAATAATTCCTTTGTTGGAATGGCCTTTTCCTTGGCTACCGGTTTAAAATCTTCCTTGATAAAGCAAATAGTCAAAACAGCGGCTAAGAACAGAAAACTACCAACCAGTAAGAAAACCGTACGAATGCCAAATAATTCTGCGATAAAGCCCCCGATAAAAGGGCCAGTTAGAGTACCTGCAACTACACCTGTAGACAAAGTACCTAAGGCAGAGCCTGATTTCTCCTTGGGAACTTGACTGGCTATCAAAGCTGTGGCATTAGGAACAAAACCCGCAAATACACCGTTTAATAACCGAAGAAAGATTAACCAATAGATATTTGGCACAAAGGCCAAGCCTCCCATAGTGATAGTCATGGCCAGACCAGCACGAATCATCATGGGTTTTCGACCGTATTTATCAGCAAGAATACCCCAGATAGGAGAAAAGAGCGCCGCAGAAATGGCAGAGACAGAAATAGCTAAGCCTGCATAAAAAGCGACTTGCTCACTCCCTACACCTAGATTTTCCACAAAGATAGGCATAAAGGGCACAACCAAAGAAATACTGGCTCCTGTCAGAAAATTACCAAACCAGGCAATGCGCAGATTATCCTTCCAGTTAATCTCTGTCATCTTGCTGACCTCCCTCAAACAGGGAGACAACCTGAGTGAGAAGCTGTTCCTGATTGCCATTGTTGTCAAGAATATGGCTGGCCAAATCTTTCTTGTTTTCTAAAGGCCACTGGGCTGCCAGACGCGACTCAGCTTCATCCTTGGATAGCTGATCCCTTTTCATTAAGCGTTCTACTTGGACATCTCTATCCACATAGACCAACCAAGTCTCATCAAACCAAGCACTGTAGTCCTGCTCAAAAAGTAGGGGAATATCCATGAAGAAAATCTCTTCTGTCTGAGCCAATTGCTCTCTTAATATAGCTAGTTCCTCACGGATAATATCTCCTTGAATTTGCTTAGACCATTCTCGTTCTTCAGGATTTGAAAAGATAAGACTAGCTAGGAGAGGGCGATTAAGTTCTCCATTTTCTAAGATAATTTTTTGACCAAAGTGCTGGACTAGAGCTTCAAACAGACGACCACCAGGTTTCTGTAACTGGTGGACGACTGCGTCAGCATCCACCACTTGAAAACCTTGCTCTCTTAGAAAATTTGTCACAGTTGACTTACCAGAGGCAATTCCTCCTGTGATTCCAATGATTTTTCCCATCAGTCCCTCCTTTGACAGTTTGGACAAAAGTGGGTTCCACGTCCGCCTAGTTGGATTTTCTCAATCACAGTTCCACAGCGTGAGCATTTTTGACCAGCCTTGTCATAGACCTGGTGAAAATCCTGCATGGTTCCATCTTCCCCAAAGGCATTGGTATAGGTCCGAATGGTGGATCCACCTTTTTCAACAGCCTGTCCCAATACAGCAATGGTCTGGTCATGAATAGCTGTCACTTCTGCTGCTGTCAAAGTCTGGGAAGGTCTAGCCGGATGAACCTGAGCTCGCCAGAGAACCTCATCCACATAGATATTGCCAAGTCCAGCTACCAAGGTCTGGTCTAGGAGATGGGATTTGATAGGCTTTTTAGACTTGGATAGGGCAGCTTGAAAGACCTGCACATCAAAGTCTTGTTCGCTTGGTTCAGGACCTAATTTTTTAGAAAGAAAGTAGGCTTCCAAAAGGTCAGGCGCCAAGAGTTCCATAGTACCAAACTTGCGAACATCCTCATAAACAAGCGTGCCACCATCTTCAAACTGAAAGAAAACATGGGCATGCTTGCGTTCAGGAACCTGGTCCGGATAGTAAAAATACTTGCCCTCCATCCGCAAATGGGAAATCAAGACCTTGTCTGTCAAGTAAAAAAGCAAATATTTTCCACGACGTCCCATTGACTCAATTACTTGACCAGGCACTTCCTTTTGAAACTCGTCCAAATCCGTCTTAATCATCTTGGGATAGCGAATTTCTACACTCGAAATTTTCTTACCTAGAATCAATTTTTCCAAACCACGACGAACGGTTTCAACCTCAGGTAATTCAGGCATAAGTCCTCCTTCTGTAAAAACAAGAAGCAGGCATGAGCCCACCTCTACTTAGTATTCTTTTTCATTATAGCCAAAGTCAGCCAAATCTAGCTTTTTATCGCGCCAGTTTTTCTTTACCTTGACCCATGTTTCTAGGAAAACCTTATCTCCTAGCATGAGTTCGATATCACGACGAGCCATGCTACCGATTTTCTTAAGCATAGCGCCACCTTTACCGATGATAATCCCTTTCTGACTATCGCGCTCGACCATGATGGTTGCACGGATGTGAACCTTGTCTGTTTCTTCGTCTCGTTTCATAGAATCAACCACAACGGCAACTGAATGCGGAATCTCTTCACGCGTTAGGTGCAAGACTTTCTCACGAACCATCTCTGAAACCAAGAAACGTTCTGGATGGTCTGTGATTTGATCAGACGGGAAATACTGGAAACCTTCGTCCAGATTTTCACTCAAAATATCAACTAAACGCGAGACATTATTTCCCTGAAGGGCTGAGATAGGAACAATTTCCTTGAAGTCCATCTGATTACGGAAGTCATCAATCTGAGACAAAAGCTGGTCTGGATGAACCTTGTCAATCTTGTTCACCACCAGAATAACAGGGACCTTGGCAGCCTTGAGACGCTCAATAATCATGTCATCCCCCTTACCACGCGCTTCATCAGCAGGCACCATAAAAAGAACTGTATCCACTTCACGAAGGGTGCTGTAGGCAGACTCAACCATGAAATCTCCAAGAGCTGTTTTAGGCTTGTGAATCCCTGGTGTGTCGATAAAGACAATTTGCTCCTTATCAGTCGTGTAAATTCCCATAATTTTGTTGCGCGTTGTCTGCGCCTTGTCACTCATAATAGCAATCTTTTGCCCCATAACGTGATTTAAAAAAGTTGACTTCCCTACATTTGGACGTCCTAAAATGGCTACAAAGCCTGATTTAAATGTCATAATTTCCTCTTACTGTTTAAAATAATAAATCCCAAATCCGTGGGAGAAAAATCAATGCGCCTGTTAATGCTGCGAAAAGAGAGACCACTAATACCGCGCCAGCTGCCATATCCTTGGCATTTTTAGCCAGCATGGAAAAGTGATAGTGACTGGCCAAATCCACCACATTTTCAATAGCAGAATTGATAATTTCAAAGGCTACTACCAAGAAAATGCTCAATAGGAGAAAGAGCCATTCGATTCGTGACACCTGAAAAACAAAACCTGCAAGGATGACTACTAGAGCCGTCACGGCATGTTTTCGCATATTTCGTTCTTCCTTGATGGCAGTAAAAATTCCTGTGATGGCAAATTCTAAACTAGATATCAGGTCACGATTTTTCCATTTTCGTTTATTGTCTTGTGAGTCCATAGGCTGTCAAAATTTCTTCTTGTAAACCGAACATCTCCGCTTCTTCTTCCGGAGTGTAGTGATCATAGCCGTTGATATGTAAAAAGCCGTGTACTGCCAAGAAGCCCATCTCACGCTCAAAGCTATGGCCATATTCCTCGGCCTGCTCATGTGCCTTATCGATAGAGATGAACAGTTCCCCAATATAGGCATCAAACTCAGACATCATCTCTGCCAATTCTGGATTTTCAAGTAAATCCTCTTCGTCAAAGGCAATTTCCAACTCTGGCTTATATTCAAGGCTGATGACATCTGTCGGACGGTCGGTGTCACGGTACTCCAGATTGAGTTCATGACTACGCTCATTGGTCACAAAGGTAACTGCCATCTCCTTGTCTTCTTTTCCTAATTTTTGGGCTGCAAATTCCAAAATCTCTTGGGTTTGTTGCAACATTTCTTTTGAAACTTGACCAGTTTCATCTACCATTTCAATATACATGTGCTTCTCGTTTCTCTTTACTTGGCTTTATTATACCACATTTCCATGATTTTATTCTACCTTTTTGATATAATACTATGGAATACAATCACAAGGAGAGAACGATGTCATTTGACGGATTTTTTTTACACCACATGGTTGAGGAATTGCAAAGAGAGTTAGTGAACGGTCGCATCCAGAAAATCAATCAACCTTTTGAACAAGAGTTGGTCTTGCAAATCCGTAGCAATCGCCAAAGTCATCGCCTGCTCCTTTCTGCCCATCCAGTTTTTGGACGCATTCAGCTGACCCAAACAACTTTTGAAAATCCAGCTCAACCTTCTACCTTTATCATGGTTTTAAGAAAATATTTGCAGGGTGCCCTGATTGAGTCGATCGAGCAGGTTGAGAATGACCGAATTGTAGAAATGACAGTTTCCAATAAAAACGAGATTGGCGACCATATCCAGGCTACCTTGATTATCGAAATCATGGGGAAACACAGTAATATTCTACTGGTTGATAAAAGCAGTCATAAAATCCTCGAAGTTATCAAACATGTTGGCTTTTCACAAAATAGCTACCGTACCTTGCTTCCTGGATCAACCTACATCGCTCCGCCAAGTACGGAATCTCTCAATCCTTTTACAATCAAGGACGAGAAACTCTTTGAAATCCTGCAAACACAGGAAACGACAGCTAAAAACCTTCAAAGCCTCTTTCAAGGTCTGGGACGCGATACGGCAAATGAATTGGAAAACATTCTGGTTAGTGATAAACTATCTACTTTCCGAAACTTTTTCAATCAAGAAACCAAACCATGCTTGACTGAGACTTCCTTCAGCCCAGTTCCTTTTGCAAATCAAGTGGGAGAACCTTTTGACAGTCTTTCTTATTTGTTGGACACCTACTATAAGGACAAGGCTGAACGCGACCGCGTCAAACAACAAGCCAGCGAACTCATTCGTCGTGTTGAAAATGAACTTCAAAAAAATCGTCATAAGCTTAAAAAACAAGAAAAAGAGTTACTAGCTACAGACAACGCTGAAGAATTTCGCCAAAAAGGGGAATTGCTGACAACCTTCCTCCACCAAGTGCCTAACGACCAAGATCAGGTTATCCTGGACAACTACTACACCAACCAACCTATCACGATTGCGCTTGATAAGGCCTTGACTCCCAACCAGAATGCCCAACGCTATTTCAAACGCTATCAGAAATTAAAAGAAGCTGTCAAATACTTGACTGATCTGATTGAAGAAACAAAGGCAACCATTCTCTATCTGGAAAGTGTGGAAACTGTTCTCAATCAAGCTGGGCTGGAAGAAATCGCTGAAATCCGTGAAGAATTGATTCAAACTGGCTTTATCCGCAGAAGACAACGGGAGAAAATCCAGAAACGCAAAAAACCAGAACAATATCTAGCAAGTGATGGCAAAACCATCATCTATGTCGGCCGAAACAACCTACAAAACGAGGAGTTAACCTTTAAAATGGCTCGCAAGGAGGAACTTTGGTTCCATGCCAAGGACATTCCTGGAAGCCATGTTGTCATCTCAGGCAATCTTGATCCATCCGATGAAGTCAAGACAGACGCGGCAGAACTAGCCGCCTACTTCTCTCAAGGTCGCCTGTCAAATCTGGTTCAGGTAGATATGATTGAAGTCAAGAAACTCAACAAACCAACTGGTGGAAAACCCGGCTTTGTCACCTACACAGGACAAAAGACCCTCCGTGTCACACCAGATCCAGAAAAAATCGCATCCATGAAAAAATCCTGATTTTACTTGAAATCAGGATTTTTATAGTAGATTGCAATAAGATATAAACAAATCAATTAGGAAAGTCAAATTAATTTCTAGAAATGTTTTAGCAGTCACAGCGTACTATTCTAGATTCAATCAACTATAACTTACTTCCTTGACAACTTTGTTCATCAAGAACAGATTGATTGCAGTTTATCTCAGAGACTCTTTTACTTCCTTACGGAGATTTTCTAGACTGCTGATACCATATTTATCCATAGTCTTTGGTAAATTTTCGATGATATCAGGACAGGCATATGGATTGGTAAAGTTGGCTGTTCCAACTCCAATAGCAGATGCTCCAGCCAGATACATTTCTAAGGCAGCTTCTGCCGAATCCACTCCCCCCATTCCAATGATAGGAAGATCTGTTGTTTGAGCTACTTGACGGATGAGTTTGAGGGCTACTGGAAAGACTGCTGGACCAGACATCCCACCTGTTCCATTGGCCAAGATTGGTTTTCTGGTTTTGAGGTCAAAGCGCATTCCAACTAGAGTATTGATCATGGTTAATCCACTTGCTCCTGCATCCTCTGCTGCCTTTGCGACAGTAACGATATCGGTCACACTAGGAGTTAGTTTGACATAAACTGGTACATCAGAGGCTTCCACAGCTGCTTTCACCACATCATAAGCTAAATCTGGATCTTGACCAATCAAGAGTCCATGATTACAGTGGTCAACATTGGGGCAAGAAATATTGAGCTCGATAGCCTTCACATTAACTGCCTTGGAAATACCATGAGAAACAGCTTCATACTCTTGTTTTGAAAAACCAGCTACATTGGCAATAATAGGAAGATTTGGATATTCTCTTTCCAGCCACGGTAGCTTTTCGGCCAAAACAACTTCCAAACCAGGATTTTGCAGTCCGATTGCATTGAGCATACCAGCAGGTGTTTCTGCCACCCTGGGAGTTGGATTCCCAAAACGCGGTTCAAGGGTCGTCGCCTTGATCATAATAGATCCTAAAAGGTCTAAATCATAGAACTTGGCATACTCTTGACCAAAACCAAAACAGCCTGATGCTGGTATAATAGGATTTTTCAAATCCAAACCAGGTAGAGAAACTTGTAAACGATTTGTAGTCATAATTTTCTCC
>CABTZI010000033.1:0-10295 GCA_902489265.1 uncultured Streptococcus sp. | reverse complement strand
TCATAATTTTCTCCTTATAGTACAACTGTTCCTGTACGGAAAACAGGGCCATCTTCACAGACACGTTGGCTGACGGTTTCACTATCTGGGACTTTTAGGACGCAGGCATAGCAAGCTCCCATCCCACAAGCCATACGAGATTCTAGAGATAGATAGGCTCTTGGGTGATCATAAAAGGTTTGATTGATATACTTCATCATTCCAGGCGCCCCACATGAGTAAACAGCATCAAATTGATTGTCTAAATCCTTGATAACAACGGAAACATTTCCCTTGATACCATAAGAACCATCATCTGTCGTTACAAAGACCTGCCCATATTGGGCTAATTCCTTTTCGAGAATAACAGCATCCTTGTTGGCAAAACCGAGAACTGTCACTACTTTCACCCCACGCGCATACAATTCCTTAGCAACCTCAAGCAAGGGCGGAACACCAATCCCCCCACCAACAAGGAGAACCTGGCTCTGCTCATCAAGGTCAGACAAGTCAAAACCATTTCCCTGAGGCCCCATCACATCAAGAGTATCTCCCTGACTTAAGGTTGAGAAAATAGCTGTCCCAGTTCCCTCAATCCGATAAATGAGATGACACTGCTTCTTAACCTTATCGATAGACGAAATTGAAATAGGGCGACGCAAAAGATGGGCATCATCAGGCACACGCAGATGAAGAAATTGGCCAGCTCGCATGGCTTCAACCATTTCCCCTTCTAGGACTAATTCAAAGATTGCTGGCGCGATCTCCTCTTGTGCAACCACCTTCATGGTTTCCAAACGAATGGCACCCAAACGTTTCTTACATGTGGGATTCATGACTTTTCCTCCTTAAATTTTAAGGGGACCAGATAAAGAAAAGACCTTGCTAGTGCAAGGCCTCAGTTAAAATCGTACAATAGAAGAGAGCACACTCAAAAAGTCTCCTCTAGAAAATTGTACTATTCTTTTATCTGACACCTTGTGAGTCTCTCTGGACTCCCCTTAAAGGTTAAATTTTTACTAGTATACTCTTTAAGCTAAAAAAAGTCAAGTAGAAAACGAACATTCTACTTGACTTCACGGGATTATTTTTCACGAATGACTTCGGCCTTGTATCCATCAGGGTCTTTAACAAAGTAATAGTTTGGTGCAGTTCCTGGTAAGCCATTTGGTGCAGTAACTTCATAACCTTTTGCACTGTGCTCTTGATGAAGAGCTTCAAGATCAGGTGTACTGAGGGCGATATGGGCAAACCCATCTCCAACCACATAAGGACCGTGATCGTAGTTATAAGTCAATTCCAACTCATAGTCGTCACCTTCAAGTCCTAGATAGACAATAGTGAAGGCATGATCTGGAAAATCTCTGCGACGCAATTCTTTAAAACCAAAAGCATCTTGATAAAATGCGATTGATTTTTCAAGATTTTCTACTCGCAAGCAAGTGTGTAGCATTTTTGAAGCCATATTTTTCTCCTTTATTTCTAAAAAGACTGGAACAGGATTGTCCCAGTCTCATCAGTTATTATTTACCAAGTTTTGCTTTAGCTGCATCTGCAAGAGCTGTGAAAGCTGCTGCATCGTTAACAGCCAAGTCAGCAAGCATTTTACGGTTAACTTCGATCTCAGCCAATTTCAAACCATGCATCAATTGTGAGTATGAAAGTCCGTTCATACGAGCTGCCGCGTTGATACGAGTGATCCACAATTTGCGGAAGTCACGTTTTTTCTGACGACGGTCACGGTATGCATAGTAGTAAGAGTTCATTACTTGTTCTTTTGCAGTACGGAACAAGATGTGTTTAGCTCCATAGTAACCTTTTGCTAATTTAAGAATACGTTTACGACGTTTGCGTGATACAACGCCACCTTTAACACGTGCCATGTTTTATTTCCTCCAAATATTTCCTAGAATTGTTTACTTACAGACAAGTTATTATTTCAAGCGAGTAAGCATTGCTTTGATACGTTTGTAGTCTCCTGAATGCACCATAGATGCTTTACGAAGATGACGACGTTGTTTCTTAGTTTTTCCGTGGAAACGGTGAGAAGTGTAAGCACGGAAACGTTTAAGTCCACCAGAACCTGTACGTTTGAAACGTTTAGCTGATGCGCGGTGTGTTTTTTGTTTTGGCATGATTTTTTCTCCTTTATTTAACTTTCTGACAATTATTTTTTGTCAGTCGCTGGCGCCAATTGCATGAACATTTGACGTCCATCCATTTTAGCACGTTGTTCGATGATGGCAATATCTTGAGTTGCTTCAGCAAACTCGGCTAAAACTTTTGCACCAATCTCTTTATGGGTAATCATACGACCCTTAAAGCGAATAGATACCTTAACTTTATTTCCTTTTTCAAGGAATTTGCGTGCATTGCGAAGTTTTGTATCAAAGTCACCCTTGTCAATCGTTGGACTTAGACGAACTTCTTTCACAGTAACAACACTCTGTTTTTTACGTTGTTCTTTTTGCTTCTTCTGGTACTCAAATTTGAACTTACCGTAGTCCATAATTTTTGCAACAGGCGGTTTGGCTTGGGGTTGAATCAATACTAGGTCAACATTAGCGTTATCAGCCAAAGCTTGCGCTTCACTGAGTGGCTTGATGCCTAGCTGTTCTCCTTCAAGACCAATCAAGCGAACTTCACGTACACGAATCTCATCATTGATGAATAAGTCTTGCTTTGCTATGGTTTTCACCTCTTTTGTTTTATTAGAGAAAAACAATAGCGGACTCGTAAATATACAAGCCCGCACGTTATGATAGCGTTTCTTAGAAACTTTTCATCCGTAGGGCCAGGCAACTTAATGTCACAAGGCGAGAAGCTCTCACTTCTGCTTTTCTCAACTTTTATATGATACCAAGTTTTCTAGTCCTTGTCAAGATAAAAAGTTATTTTTTTGAAAAGTTTCTGCTCATTAACCAACCGTTTCGATTTTCCAACTATTCCAACCTTTAAAGCGTATAGCTCCTTGCTGGTCAGTACGATAAACTTTACTATTGATACCTTCCAGTCGTGTCAAGGTTTCCTGATGGGGGAGTTTGGTTCGATTATTCTTTCCAACTGAAATGAGAGTGGTCTCTGGTTTGAGTTTTTCTAGAAAGGGTGAACTTGATGATTTTTTATTGCCATGTTGGCCAGCTTTCAAAACATCCACTTCTAGGTCAGGATATTGCCTCAGCAATTCCTTCTCTCCTTTTTCCTCCAAATTTCCTGTGAAAAGAAAGTTTTTATCCAAGAGTTTCCCATACAGAACCAGGGAATCTTCATGATATCCATCTCCAATTTTCCTTGGAGATAAGACTTCTAACTCACTTCCAAAAATTGGCAAATTCTCTCCTACTGTCACACTGCGAACCTTGGTTTGAGTCGCCTGCAGTTCTGCCACAAATTCCTTCTGTTTCAGACTGCCTTTTGATACTAAAATCTCCCCTACATGGAAAGCCTTGGTCACCTCCAACAAATCTCCAACATACTCCTTGTCCGTGTTAGTCAAAATTAGCTGGTCAATCTTGGCTACTCCTCGACTTTTTAGATAGGGAATCAAATTTCGTTGAGCATTACTGGTCATCGTCTTTTCTTGCCATTTTTCGATTTTCTTATCAGATTCTGCCTTGCCACCGACATCTATGAGAATGGTTTTACCAGTTATATCCCGTAGGAAAATACTTTCGCCTTGCCCAATATCCAGCATGGTGATTTCATTTTCCAGTGGATGCTTGGTCAGGAAAAAGAAACCTGTAATCAATAAGCTCAATACTGCTAGACTTTTAATGTTTTTCCTCCAATCATAGGCTAAAGCCAAGGAAATTAACAATAAGATTAAAAGCCATGCATTGGGTTGTCCAAAGACCAGAGGTCTACTTGCCACCTGCGATACCAAGCGAATAATGCCCTCCAACCATTCAAAGATAAAATTCAGCTGAATGACTGGATAGAGAAAGGAAAGGGCAAATAAGATAGACAAGAGCGGTAAGAAGACCAAATCAAAAAGAAAGGAAAAGACAAAGGTCAAAAGGATGGACCAAGGTTGAAATTCTGCAAAATAGAAGGATAAAATGGGTAATATTCCCAAGGAAATGACTAAACTTTCTCTAGCAACATCCTTGAGGCCCTCTCCTTCTTTGCTGGTCATGGTCAAGATAAAAGCATAGGCGCAGGACAAAACTCCTCCTGCTGTCAAGAAAAAGTTAGGCATGATGATAAAGAGGATAAGCACCGTCAAGGCAAAATTATCCAAGCCCTTAACCCCATGTTGAGCCAGTAGCTTCTGCAAGAGACTACGAATGACCGATGCTGAAAATCCAGTTAGTCCCGCATAGATAAGGGAAAAGGGATAAGTCAGCCATTTCAACTTTTCTTGAGTCAAGTCCGATAGCAAGAGAAGTTTCTTAAATCCATCCATGAAAAAGCCTACCTGCATGCCCGACAAGGCAAAAAGATGGATAATTCCTAGACTAGAATAAAGCTCATTCATCTCCTCAAAGTCGGTATCCAGATGTCCTAGCAAGAGCCCTGTCATGTAGTTGCGCATAGGGTCTGGAAAATGTGTCTTAATCCAAACTACAGCCTTTCGACGTAAGCTGGACAGGTTTTCACCTATATCCCAACTGCCAACCTTTTTAAGTGACTGGATTTTTTTGATAGTAAGCGTCTGGTAAATTCCCTGAGTCTTCAGATAGGCTTGGTAGTCAAAACCACCAAAATTTCTCTGCCCTTCTGGTTCTGAAAGTTTTCCTTCAAATTCTATCTCATGAAGGTCTGTTAAGGCTTGAAATTGCTCTTTTTCATTCTCGGACTGAAGCTTGTAATAGACTTGAAAAATGCGTCCATCAGCCTTGCCACGAAAGGATAGGGTATCACCATTGACCTTAATAGTATCAGGCAAAATCCGTACCCTTTCAACAGAATCCGCTAAGTTTTGACTAGCATGACTCTGTTGCCAATTTTGAAAAACAAACCAAAATCCAAAGATTCCGCAAATCACTAGAACTTTACCAACAGACTTCCACGGAAATTGGAGAAAGAGACAGACCAGCAGAAAAACGAAGCCTAACAGTGCGATATATGATGCTGAGAAAATGGCGTAATAAAGCCAGAGCAATAGAAAACTCAGATAGATTAGGGGAATTGGGAAATTCTTAATCCGCTGTAACATAGTCTTTTAGCTTTTCTATCGTTTTAGCACCAATACCAGAAACCTTCTTGAGTTCATCAACCGACTTGAATTTCCCATTTGATTCACGATGGTCGATAATATCCTGAGCTCGTTTGCCACCCAGATCCTTGACCTGCTTGAGCTCTTCCAGGCTTGCCTTGTTGAGATTGACCTTTTTTTCCTTGCTCGTTGAAGAAGGCGCTCCAGAACCTGCCTGTTGACTAGCCGCTTCTTCTCCCTTAGTTGGAACGTAAACTAGAGCCTCATCACTAACTTTCTGAGCTAGATTGAGCGACTTGCTGTCTGCTTGCTCTGTCAAGCCACCCGCCTTTTGAACAGCATCATTGACCCGACTACCTACTGGCAAGTCGTAAATACCCGGCGATTTGACAGCCCCCTTCACATCTACTGTGATCAAATCTTGTTCAACCGATTCGTCCTTCTCTTCCTTGGTCACTTCCTTTTCAGTCGATGAATCCTTGGAAACAGCTGCGACTTCTGCCTGCAAATTCGTTTCTTTAACAGGTATTTGTGGAGCTGGTTTTAGCAGGAAAAATCCTCCAACAAGCAAGCCCAGACCAGTACAAATAACAATAATTTTATACTCTTTGATTTTCTCGATAATTGCTTCCATATTTTCTCCTCTCTTAGATTATTCGTAAGAGGAAGAAAAAACAGTCGAAAATTTCTTTTCAACTGCTTATTTATTTGCAAAATAGTCTTCCTTGGTCAAGACATAATGAACTCTTGTAACGATTCGTCCTGGTTCGTTTTTGTCCATTCTGGCATATGGTTCTTCATGGGAAAAGCGCATGCCTGATTTCTCCATGACCTTGCCAGATGCAGGATTGTCCTGATCGTGAAGGGCGGTCAACTTATTCATCCCTATCTTCTCAAAAGCCAGCTCAATCACGGTACGATTGGCTTCTGTCGTCAATCCTTGATTCCAATACTTTTTATTGATAATGTAGCCAATAGCTGCCTTCTTAAGAACAGGATCAATCTTGTGCAAGTCAATGGTTCCAATAAACTGACCATTGCTTTTTAGTTCTATTCCCCACCGTCCCAAGGGATTAGCCAAGTAGAACTGAGCAATGTTATTCTTGGTTTCTTCCAAACTTTGATTTATTTGAAAAGTGTAGCGCGTATTTTCTTTGTCCGAGGCATACTCAAACATAGCTTCCGCATCATCCAAAGTTACAGGTCTAAGCAATAAACGTTCTGTTTCCACTATTGGATACTGGGCTAGTTTTAAAAAGATTGATTCCATATGTTTCTTCCACCTGAACTGCTCTTTTTTGCTATTCTGTTTCTTCTTGGACTTCTTCACGCTCTTCATTTTTAACTGGAGCTGGTTCATAAGCTCGGATAATCTGAGCGACAACTGGATGGCGAACCACATCCTTGGCTGAAAAATGAACAAAGTCAATCTGGTGAATGTTCTTGAGTTTTTCTTGGGCATCAATCAAACCGGACTTGACGTTACGCGGAAGGTCAATCTGACTGATATCTCCATTGACAATCATCTTAGAATTAAATCCTAAACGAGTCAAAAACATCTTCATCTGCATGATGGTCGTATTTTGCGCCTCATCGAGAATGACAAAGGCATCATCCAAGGTCCGTCCACGCATGTAGGCAAGAGGTGCAATCTCGATAATTTCACGCTCCATCAGACGAGTCGTCTGGTCTTTTCCCAGAATCTGATACAAGGCATCATAAACAGGTCGAAGGTAAGGATCTACCTTCTCTTTAAGATCCCCCGGAAGAAAACCTAGACTCTCGCCAGCTTCCACTGCCGGGCGTGTTAGGATAATCCGCTTAACCTGACCACGTTTAAGAGCTGTCACAGCCAAGGTCACTGCAAGAAAGGTCTTCCCTGTACCTGCTGGCCCAATTCCAAATGTCACATCATGCTGTTTGACACTGTCCACATAAAGCTTTTGACCCAAGGTTTTGACACGAATAGGCTTCCCTGTATTGTCTTTGATAATTTCTTCTTCGTAAAGGGCGACAAACTTGTCGATTTCATCGTTTTTGACCATGCTAATCGCAGTCACCACATCTGGCGTGCCAACGGTCATCCCACGATTTACCAAAACCATCAAAGCCTGAATAACCTGACGGGCTTCCTCACAGGCAGACTCTTCTCCCAAAACCTGGACAATCTCCGTACGGGCATGGATCACCACATCAAGCTCTTCTTCCATCAAACGAAGATGGCGCTCATTGGAACCAAAAAGATGAAACAGGTCATCTGGATGACTCAGTTGAATGTCAATTGAATGTTCCTTCAAATAAAGAACCTCTCTAATCCTTTTATTTCTTTTTATTATAGCAAAGAGACTGAAAAATTGCTACTCAATCTCAATTTATTTAGTGTTCTAGATATTCCTGCCAAATGCTGTCAAAATCTCCCAGATTAAAAGAGAAACTGGCATGCTCCTCCAAAAAACGACTGACCTCATCAAAATCATCCGTATGTTTTGGAAAGGCTGATTCTTCAAAAGCGAGGTCTGCCAAGATAGCCTTAGGACTGTTACTTTTAGGATTGCGCTCGGTCATGAGCCAAGTGTAAAATGATTTTCTCATATGCCACCCTAAATCAACTCTGTTCCAAACTGGTCTTGCTTGATTTTACCAGCCTTCATCAAACCACCGAGTGCTTTCTTGAACTGACCTTTAGAGATGCCAAAGGTTGCTTTGATGTCGTCTGGGGATGACTTGTCATTCAAGGTCATAAAACCACCATTGCTTTCCAAATAAGTCAAAATCATCTGAGCATCATTTTCCAACATTTCAAATGAACGCGGTTTGAGAGAAAGGTTCAACGTGCGGTCCACTTCGCGGAAACCAATGACACGCGCATCTAAGACTTGCCCCAAACGTGGCTCTGCGTAGCGCTCGCTAGGATGGATAAAGCCAAGCATGTTATTTTCTGGCAGGTAAACAAAAGTTCCTGACAGCTTGAGGCGGTAAACAATGGCTGGCCAATTTTGATTCTGCATGTTGTTGTAGGCAGGACGAGCTAGACGTTGGAAGTCTTCTTGATAAGCTAAGAGTCCCCAAATACGGTCTTTCTTGTCCACTTCAAGACGGATGTAGAGTTGGTCACCCTTCTTAGGCCAGAGTTCCTTAAGTTCAGGGAGGATATCGAGTGACACAACGATTTCCTTGTCAGGAAGACCTGTATCTACAAAAACACCCAAATCTTTACGAACTTCTGTTACAGTTCCCCAACCAAATTGGTCCTGAGTAGCAGTCACTTCTAGAGTGGTCAAGCGGAGTTTTTGCTTCATATCCGTGTAGGCAAAACCTTTAACCGTATCCCCTACTGTATGCTGACCTTCTTCCTTGGCAAGCGCATAGGTTTGGCCATCCTTTTGCACAAAGTAAAAACGGTCGTTTTCATCGATGATAAGTCCAACGATAAAACTTGCAAGATTTGTATTCATATTTCCTTCTTTCGAATAAAACTCAGCCAGCAATGCCAACTGAGTTTTTCTGTTTATTTTTAGACTTCCAAAAGTTCTTTCTCTTTGTTGGCAGTCATGTCGTCGATGTGTTTAACAGCATCGTCTGTTACTTTTTGAATATCTTTTTCAAGAGTCTTCAATTCGTCTTCAGTGATTTCTTTTGCTTTTTCTTGTTTCTTGGCTTCGTCCATAGCATCGCGACGGATATTGCGGACAGCCACTTTAGCATTTTCGCCGACCTTCTTCACTTCTTTAGCAAGGTCACGACGAGTTTCTTCTGTGAGAGCAGGGATAACCAAACGAATAACAGAACCATCGTTAGCTGGTGTGATACCAAGATCAGAAGCGTTCAAGGCACGTTCGATGTCTTTCAATGAAGATTTGTCAAATGGTGTCACCAACAAAACACGCGCTTCTGGAATCGTAATTGAAGCGATTTGGTTAAGAGGAGTTTCTACTCCGTAGTATTCTACATGTACACGGTCAAGCAAGCTTGCATTGGCACGGCCAGCACGGATACCACCAAATTCACGAGCAAGTGATTGGTGAGACTGGGTCATTCTCTCTTTAGCTTTTTCAATAATTGCATTAGCCATAATCTTTCTTATTCCTTTTCTTCGATATTATTTGAAACTGTTGTTCCGATATTTTCACCAAATACGACACGTTTGATGTTGCCTGGTTGGTTCATGTTGAAGACAACCAAGTCAATGTCGTTATCCATTGAGAGGGTTGAAGCTGTTGAGTCCATGATACGGAGACCTTTATTGATAACGTCACGGTGGGTCAATTCTTCAAACTTAACAGCTGTCTTGTCCTTCTTAGGATCGGCATTGTAAACACCATCTACGCCATTTTTAGCCATAAGGATGGCATCCGCTTCGATTTCAGCTGCACGAAGGGCCGCTGTTGTATCTGTTGAGAAGTAAGGTGAACCAATTCCAGCACCAAAGATAACGATACGGCCTTTTTCAAGGTGACGAAGGGCACGTCCACGGACATAAGGCTCTGCCACTTGTTGCATGGCAATAGCTGTTTGCACACGTGTATCAACCCCAACTTGTTGCAATGAATCTGCCATCACAAGAGCATTCATAACAGTCCCAAGCATTCCTGTGTAATCTGCCTGAACGCGGTCCATTCCTGCTTCTGCAGCAGGTTCTCCACGCCAGAGATTTCCTCCACCGATAACAAGGGCAATTTCGATACCTAAGCTATGAACTTCTTGAATCTCTTTTGCGATTGTTTGAACTGTTTGGATATCAATCCCTACGCCACGTTCACCGGCAAGGGCTTCACCTGATAACTTGATTAAAATACGTTTATACTTGGGATTCGCCATTTTCACTCTCCTTCTTTTATCCTACCTATTTTATCACAATTTCTAAGATTTTTATAGTATCATGAGCAATTCTTTCAAAAAAATTAGACAGTTAAAAATTCCTCTAAGTCGGCAAGAGCACGCTCTGCAATTTTTTCATAACGAGCCTTCTTATCACGGATACGTTCGCCTTCCAACTCCTTGATGATTCCGAAATTGACATTCATTGGTTGGAAATGTTTGCTGTCGGCATGGGTGATGTAATGAGCTAAGCTTCCAATCGCTGTCGTCTCTGGGAAAATAGTCTCGCTTTCTCCCTTGAAAAGACGAGCCGCGTTAATTCCCGCAACTAAGCCTGAAG
>CABTZI010000032.1:0-10535 GCA_902489265.1 uncultured Streptococcus sp. | reverse complement strand
CTGACGTGGTTTGAATTTGATTTTCGAAGAGTATTAGGATATTTCCAGTAGCTTTTCTAGTCAGAAAAAGGCTGGAATTTCATGATTCCAACCTCTTTTCAGTCGTTATTTCCAGTTTAAAAGAGCATTCAAGCCATAGTGATCACTCACTTGTGGACTCTTGTTACCATCAAATACGACATGTAAATTTTCCACCGCTAACTCTTTGGTAGTAAAGACATAATCGATTCGAAGGGGTTCAGTATTTCCCTTCCAGCCATCAATTTCTGGTGGAACGGTATAGCTACCGCTTTTCTCTTGAGCAACTTCAAATGCGTCTTGTAAGCCCAATGGACTAGCTAAAATAGCTTGGTAGCCTTCCTGACCTGCTGGATTGTTGAAATCTCCAGCTAGCAAAAGCGGCTTGTTCAATTCTTTCAAGACAGCCTCAAATCGTGCCCATTCTTCTTGGAAACCTTTATCCCACCAAGAAAGGTGGACACTTGCAACTGCAAGCTCCTTACCATCAACCACAGTTTCAGCCAAGGCAACACGACGAGTATGATAGTCTGTTGGATCATCCACATCTGAAACTAAAATTTCTCTGGCTTCAATAGGTGTTTTAGACAAGATAGCCACACCTTCGTGGTAGCGATCATAACCGATATGGTTATAGGCCCAAGTCCAGTAGTAATTTTTCCCTTGCTCAGACAACTTTTCAACCAAGAGTCTAACATAGTGATCTTGGTGAATAGGCTCAGCTGCTGGCAAAGCTTGATAAAGGTCATTAACCTCCACCTCTGGCGAAGTGATCTCCTGATTGATTTCTTGGAAACAAATCAAATCATAGTCTTTTTCAAGAATATCCTCAAGCAAAATCTGGAATTTTTCCTTAGCTTCTTTTTCCATCCAACTGTGAGTATTGAGTGTTAAAAATTTCATTCTTTTCTCCCAAAATAAGAGGTTGGAATACAGCTTCCAACCTCAAGTATATTACAATTCTACTTTAGCAACTGCTGTTTTAGCTGCAAGAGAACCTGTTTTTTCTAATTTAACTGATTTAATTGCATCACCATTTGTGAAGACAACTACTGTTGAAGTTTCACGTCCTGCTGCACGGATAGCATCCAAGTCAGCTGTGACAAGGAGATCTCCTGCTGCAACTTTTTGTCCTTCAGCAACATGAACTGTAAATGGTTTACCTTCAAGACTTACTGTGTCCAAACCAATGTGAACCAATACTTCAAGACCTGGTTCAGTCACAATACCAAGAGCATGTTTTGTTGGGAAGATGCTTGATACAGTACCTGAAACTGGAGATACAATGTTTCCATTTGCCGGTTCTACTGCAAATCCATCACCCATCATTTTTTGAGCAAATACTGGATCTTTTACTTGTTCCAAAGCAACAACTTGACCGTCTGCTACTGAGTAAACTTCCTCAGTAAGACCTTTGAAGTGAACAGTGTTTTGTTGTGCTTCAGTCATTTGGCTTGGAAGAGTTTCAGGAATGATTTCACCTGAATCAAGGATATCTTGGATATCAGATTTCAATACGTCAGCTTTTGGTCCGTAGATAGCTTGAACCCCTTGTCCTTTCATGACAAGACCCATAGCTCCTTCTGCTTTCCATTGCTCTGCATTTCCTACTTTATCCGCATCTTTAACAGTTACACGAAGACGAGTCATACATGCGTCAACATCAACGATGTTTGCACGTCCACCAAGAAGGTTAATAATGTTTACAGCTTGAGAACCTGCTGCAACTTTCACTTCGCTGCTAGATTCTTCTGAACCTTCAGCAGTTTCGTAGTTTCCGTTACGCCCTGGAGTTGCGTAGTTGAATTTTTGAATCATGAAGTTTGCAATAAAGTACATGATTACGGCAAAGAGAACAGTTACCCAAACGAAGTTAACGATATCCATACCGATACCAGCACTGATTGCAATAGGTGTACGAGTCAAGAACTCGATTGAACCGAATGAGTGCATACGTAGGTTTACAACGTCAGCCATAGCGAAGGCAGCACCTTGAACAAGTGAGTAAACAAGATACATAGGTGTTGCTACAAACATGAACATGTATTCGATTGGTTCAGTAACCCCTGTCAAGAATGTTGCAAGAGCTGTCGCAATCATCATACCTTTGTATTTATGTTTCTTGTCAGCATCAACATTACGGTAGATAGCCACAACTACACCCATCAAGATACCGAATGAACCGATCATTTGTCCAACTTTGAAACGAGCTGGATGTACTGTATCTAACAAGTGTTGGTATTGACTAGCATCAGTACCTTTAAGGTTTACAAGGTCTGTTACCCATGCAAGCCAAAGTGGATCTTGACCAAATACTTGACTACCTTTAGCTGCACCAGTTAAGACATCATAAGTACCACCAAGAGCTGTGTAGTTCATTGGGATAGTCAACATGTGGTGAAGACCAAATGGCAAGAGCAAACGTTCCAATGTACCATACAAGAATGGTGCAAGGATTGGAGCAGTTTGTTGTGAGTTAGCAATCCAGATACCAAAGCTATTGATACCAGTTTGCACAAGTGGCCAGAAAGCTGAAAGTACAATTGCAGCAATTATTGAACGAAGAATAACTACAAATGGTACAAAACGTTTTCCGTTAAAGAATGAAAGTGCATCAGGAAGCTTACGGAAGTTATAGTATTTATTGTAAGCAGTTGCTCCAATAAAACCAGAAATAATCCCTACGAATACACCCATGTTAAGTGCTGGAGCTTCAAGAACACTGATAAAGTAATCAGCAACTTTGATTGAACCACCAAAGAGAGTAGTTACCATAGCATCTGGATTTTTCAACATATCGCCTGATACACCAAAGATTGTACCAGTGATACGGTTAATCAAGATGAAGGCAAGACCAGCGGCGAAAGCACCACCAGCACGTTCTTTAGCCCAGCTTCCTCCAATAGCGAGGGCGAACAAGATATGAAGGTTAACGATAACTCCCCAACCGATTTGCTCTAGTACACCACCAGTAATAACGAGTGGTGCAAAGGTTGGGTTAATCATCACGATAGACTTACCGATTGAAATCATCAAACCAGCAGCCGGCATAACCGCGATAACCACCATCAAAGCCTTACCGAATTTTTGCCAAAATTCGAAAGACAAGACATTTTTGAATGTATCTTTCATCATTCAAATCTCCTTTATTTTTATTTAGGCAAACGTTTTACGAAAACGTTTGCACCTTTTATGATTTAATTATACCACTTTAATTTTTTTTGTAAAGGCTTTTACAAAAAAAATTACACTTTTTTCTAAAATTTTTGTAGCAAAAAAGGAGATCACTTAATCTCCTCATAAAAGTAGCTAGTTTACCTAAATCTTTAAGAATCGGCGCATAGAAATTCCTGATCCCAGTGAACCAATGAAAATCCCAATCACAAATAATAGGGCAATCATCAGAGGAGTAAATACCTCCGGTGCAATCATAGAAAGATTTTGTCCAACCAACGACTTATTGACAGATTGGTAAACCATTCGATAAACAATAAAGACCAACACTGATGGCGCAGTTGCTCCAAGCAAACCAATGAAGGCACCTTCAAGTAAGAAAGGTCCACGGATATAACTGTTCTTAGCACCAACCAAACGCATGATTTGAATTTCGCGACTGCGGGAAATAATGGTAATACGAATGGTATTTGAAATCAAGAAAACTGCAATGAAAATCAAAAGTCCTGCAATAACTAATCCCCAAACACGGATAAATGATGCTAGTTGGAATAGGCGTTCTGTATTGGCACCACCATCCTGAACCTCAGACACACCTTCAATTTTTTTAGCATCTTCAGCTACAGTTTTTACATCACTTGGCGTATTTGTATCAACGATATAGGCATCATAGAGGGGGTTGGCATCGCCTTCAAAGATTTTCCAGTTGTCCCCCATTGTTTCTGTCAACTTTTCATATTGTTCTTCTTTACTTGAAAAGGTAACACTTTTAACGGTTGACATACCTTTCAAAGCATCGTATACCTTGTGGTAATCATTATTAGTAACAGTTTGGCCTTCTTTTTCAATAGTCTCACTATTATCAGCTACGTCCTTACGAATGTATACCATTACTCGGACATTATTTTCAATATCTGTAGCTAGTTTAGCCGTATTAAAGATAACAGATGCAAATATTGCAACCAAGGTCAAAGTAATCATAACAGAACTGACAGCAGCTACTGTCATCCAACCATTTCGCTTTAAACTTTTTAATGATTCAAATAAATGACGAAAAAATCTACTAATCATCGTATCCATATTCTCCTTTAGCTTCGTCACGAACGACACGGCCATTTTCAATGGCAATGACACGGTGGCGCAAGGTATTTACAATCTGACTGTTGTGGGTCGCCATCAAGACAGTTGTACCTTGGAGATTGATGCGTTCCAGCAAATTCATAATTTCCCATGAATTATCCGGGTCCAAGTTTCCTGTTGGTTCATCGGCTATCAATACTTTGGGATTATTTACAATGGCACGTGCAATCGCAATCCGCTGTTGCTCCCCACCTGAGAGCTCATTTGGGAAAGAACGAACCTTGTGCTTCAAGCCAACCAAGTCCAAAACTTCCATCACCCGTTTTTTGATATTACGGCGATTTTCCCCGATTACTTCCATAGCGTAAGCAATATTTTCATAGACCGTTTTCTTTGGCAACAGTTTATAATCCTGGAAGACAACCCCAACACTACGACGTAGGAGAGGGACATCTTTCTTTTTAATTTTAACCAGATTAAAACCAGCAACAGATAAGCTTCCTTTATCGATTTTTACTTCACGATATAGAGAACGAATGAAGGTTGACTTCCCTGCTCCTGAAGGTCCTACAATGTAAGCAAATTCTCCCGGTTGAACGCTGACCGAAACACCGCGTAGGGCAGTCGTTCCGTTGTCGTATTTTTTGACGACATCTCTCATTTCAATGATTGACATGTGAGTTCCTTTCTTTCTTAGCTGATTCGCCACTTGAGGTAGGCATCAATAAAACCATCTAGGTCTCCGTCCATAACCTTATCTACCTGAGCAACTTCAAAGCTAGTTCGATGGTCTTTTACCATAGTATAAGGCGTGAAGACATAAGAACGGATTTGGCTTCCCCATGTGATTTCTTTTTTCTCACCCTTGAGGGAATCTACCTCCGCAGCTTTCTTTTCTTGCTCCATTTGATAGAGCTTAGCCTGCAACATCTTCATAGCTCGATCTCTATTCCCATACTGGGTACGATCGACCGTTGATTGGACAACAATTCCAGTTGGAATGTGTGTCAAACGCACCCCTGTTGAAACCTTGTTGACGTTTTGTCCACCGGCACCACCTGAACGGAAGGTATCCATCTTGATGTCATCTTCCCGGATTTCCACTTCAATAGTATCGTCCAACTCAGGCATCACTTCTACAGATGTGAAAGAGGTATGGCGACGTTTAGCAGAGTCAAACGGCGAAATTCGCACCAAACGGTGCACACCCATTTCTGACTTGAGAAGGCCGTAGGCATTAGGCCCTTCAAATGATAAGGTTACTGACTTGATACCAGCCTCATCACCTGCTTGATAATCCAAGACTTCCACTTTAAAGCCTTTAGCATTACCATAACGAGTATACATACGAAGTAACATATCACCCCAGTCCTGAGCCTCAGTACCACCAGATCCTGGATGGATTTCCAAAATCGCATTATTATGGTCATAAGGTTCTGACAAGAGCAAGGTCATCTCGTAACTGGTCATCATCTTATCAAGTTCTGATAACTGCTCAACCAATTCTTCATGCACCGACTCATCTTCAGCTAAAAAGTCTAATAAAATTTCGACTTCATCCTGCAACTCTTCCATTTTGTGGAAGGTGCTGTAGGTGTTTTTTAATTCATTTAATTCTTGCGACGTTTTTTGGGCCACGATATTATCGTTCCAAAAATCAGGTTCTGTCATCTTGTTTTCCAAGATGGCAATCTCTTCCTCTAGACCTTCTAGGTCAAAGAGACCCCCTGAAAGAAGCTAATTTTTCACGATTTGCATCAATTTTCTGACGAATTACTGAAATGTCCATAAATACTCCTTTTTTACATCATTTCATTATAGCATATTTTATCATTTCTTTCCATCTTTTGCTCTAATCTCTTATTACACGTAAAAAGAAGCCTTTCGGCTTCCCTTCTTACAAAACTTTTGCTGAAGTACGAGTAATCTCTTCTACTTGAATATTCTCTGATTCAAATTTTTCTTTCAAGGCTGGTAAATCAATTGAGCCATCGATTTGAACTTCGATAATGACCTTACCATCCTTACGCGGAATATTGACTGTATGAGAGATATTCAAATTTTCTTCTGCAATCAAAGAAACAATCTTTCCGAGGACACCAACTTCATCTTCTGTAACAAAGCGCACACGAATTCCTTCTTCTCCATAACCAGCAATTTCAAGAAAGGCTTGGAAAACGTCACGGTCCGTAATAACTCCGTATACTTGATGATTATCTACGACAGGAAGAATACCAATCTTGTTTTTCAACATCAGATAAGTTGCATCCTCTAGACTCGCATAGCCTGAAACAGTGACAACATCGCGAATCATGACATCTTTTACTTTTGTCTTATTTAGAAGATAGTTCATCTCATAGATAGAAAGGCTTGTTGCTTTTGATGGACTAGCTTGAGCAATGGTCCCCTCAGTCACCAAACCAACCAATTGATCATTTTCGATAACAGGCAAGCGGTGCAACCCTTGCTCTCTCATCAAATCTGCTGCATGAGATACTGTTGTATCTGGACTAATATAAACTACCTTGCGGGTCATAAAATCTTTAACTGCCATGAGACTTCTCCTTTTCTATTCTTATCCCTATTATACAATCTTTTTGTAAATCTATCAAACGCTTACATTTCTTTTTCAAAATTCAGAAAAGTATGAATAAGCTAGCAAAAAGAGCTCTAAAATCGAGCTCTGTGAATGAAGGATAGGTACGCTTCATTCGATTTTATTTCAATTATCAGAAGCTAACCTTCCAGTGCAGATGAGAATTGCTTCGCAATCTCTATCCGCCGACTAAAAAGGTCCCCCGGACTATAATGATGATTGCTTCGCAATCTCTATCCACCGATTAAAAAGGTCCCCCGGACCTTTTTAACCACCCAGATACGCTTTTCTGACTTCTTCTGATGAAGCGAGTTCTTTTCCTGTTCCTGATAGGACGATTTTCCCTGTTTCCAATACATAACCTCGGTCAGAGATTGCGAGTGCCTTATTGGCATTTTGTTCAATCAAGAGGACAGTTGTCCCTTGCTTCTGAATATCTTGAATGATATCAAAAATCTCTTGGATAAAGATTGGGGCAAGTCCCATTGATGGTTCATCTAAAAGAAGAAGTTTTGGTGTTGACATAAGAGCGCGTCCCATGGCAAGCATTTGTTGTTCTCCTCCTGAAAGAGTGGCTGCGTCCTGGTTCTTGCGTTCTTCAAGACGTGGGAAACGTGAGAAAACCTTCTTCAAGTTAGCTTGATTTTCTTCACGATTTTTCTTTAAGAAAGCTCCCATTTCAAGATTTTCCATAACAGTCAAACCAGGGAAGACGTGGCGGCCTTCTGGTACTTGTGAAAGGCCACCTGCCACGATTTTCTGAGCTAGCATTTTTTGGATTTCTTGACCTAAAAATTCAATCTTTCCTGAGCTTGGTCTAACTAGACCTGACAAGGTACGGAGAATGGTTGTTTTACCTGCACCATTGGCACCGATAAGGGAAACAACTTCTCCTTCATTCACTTCAAAGCTTACATCACGGACTGCTTGGATCATGCCGTAATGCACAGAAAGATTATCAACTTTTAACATAGACATTAGGCTTCACCTCCTAGATAAGCTTCGATAACGCGTTTATTGGTCTTAATTTCGTCAGGAGTTCCTTGTGCAATCAAACGGCCATATTCAAGTACGTAAATACGTTCTGTTACTTCCATGACCAGATTCATATCGTGTTCAATCAGCATGATCGTAATCTTAAATTCATCTTTGATACGACGAATTAACTCAGTTAATTCTGCTGTTTCCTGTGGATTCATACCTGCTGCTGGTTCATCTAAAAAGAGAATTTTAGGTTCCGTAGCGAGGGCACGAACAATTTCCAAACGACGTTGTTGTCCGTAGGCAAGATTTTTAGCAAGCGTTTCTGCATCACCATCTAAATCAAAGATTTTCAACAATTCCAAAGCCTTAGCCTTTAATTCTTTTTCACTCTTGTAAAAAGCTGGTAAGCGCAAAAAACTAGCAAAAACATGTTGTTTGTGATGGTTGCCAAAAGCAATCAAAACATTATCCAAAACTGTTAAATCTTTAAAGAGACGGATATTTTGGAATGTACGTCCAAGTCCCAAAGAAGCAATCTTATAAGGTGACTTTCCATTCAAAAGGTGTCCATCAAGGGTTACTGTTCCCTCACTTGGTTCATAAACACCCGTCAAGAGGTTGAAAAGGGTGGTTTTCCCAGCTCCATTTGGACCAATTAGTCCAACCAATTCCCCTTCGTTCAATTCAAGAGTCACATCTCCAACAGCTGTTAGACCGCCAAAATGTTTGGTTAACTGTTTTACTTCAAGTAATGCCATTAGTTTTGTTCCTCCTTCTTAGATTTTTTAAAGAAACGTGATAGGCTCAATTCCCATGTTCCAAGGAGTCCACCTGGTCTGAAAATCATTACCAATACCAAGGCCAAAGCGTAAATAATCATACGCACGCTGGCAACATCTTGGAGAAGCATATTCAAAATTCCAAGAACAATAGCTGAAACGATTGCACCTGTAATTGAACCAAGTCCACCAAATACAACAATGATCAATACGTTGATTGAGTTGATGAAAGTGTAATCTTTCGGTACAACTGAACCGATAAATCCTGCCTGAAGTGACCCTGCAATACTTGCAGTAATAGCACCAAAGACAAAGGCGATGATTTTAATTTTAGTCGTATTAACCCCAACTGACTCAGCAGCAATTTCATCCTCACGAACAGAGAGAGTTGAACGACCAATTGGACTACGTAAGAAGTTCAAGGTTGCAATGGTTGTAATCACGACGAAGAAGTATACCATTTGCCAAGTTGTAAAGTTAGGAATTCCCAAGATACCTGCCGCACCATTTGTAAGGCTTCCACCATTGATGATAAAGATACGGATAATTTCAGAAACACCTAGAGTCGCCACCGCAAGGTAATCCCCCTTCAAGCGCAAGGTTGGAATTCCGACAAGCAAGGCAACTGCTCCTGAAAGCAAAGCACCTACTAGCATAGCTCCAAAGAAGGCACCGTAGGTCGGTGATTTAGAACCAATAATAGCAGCGGCATAGGCACCAATCGCCATGAAACCAGCATGCCCAAGTGAAAATTGTCCTGAAAAACCAACGATTAGGTTAAGACCAACAGCCAGAATAATATTAATTCCAATTTGTTGTAAAATCTGTACATAGAATAGATTGAGTACTCCAACTGAAACCAGTACACTAATCAAGCCATAGCCAGCTAACAAAAGGAGTAACCATAGAATATTAACTTTTAAATTTTCTTTCATCGTTTACACCTTCTCTTTCACATTTTTACCAAGGATACCAGCTGGGCGGACAATCAAGATCAACAACAAGATTCCATAAACAATGGCATCACGGAAGTCTGACATCCCAAAGGCTGTCGCAAAGGTTTCCAATAGACCAATTACAAATCCACCAAGCGCCGCACCAGGAATGATTCCGATACCACCAAGTACTGCGGCAACGAAAGACTTAAGACCTGGAGTAACCCCCATCAAAGGCTCAAGAGAGTTATAATAGAGGGCAATCAGAACACCAGCCGCACCCGCAAGAGCTGAACCCAAAGCGAAGGTAAAGCTGATAGTACGGTTTACATTGATCCCCATCAATTGTGCTGCATCGCTATCTACTGATACTGCACGCATGGCTTTCCCCATCTTAGTCTTTTGGACAATGACTTGTAACAAAATCATCAAAATCAAGGAAATGGCCAAAATCATTAACTGCACGTTTGTTAGGCTAACTGGTCCCAAATCATAGCGAACTGTTTGAATCGCTTGAGGGAAGGCACGGGTATTGGCACCAACCAGGTAGACCATCCCATATTCCAATAGGAAAGAAACCCCAATAGCTGTAATCAAAACAGCAATACGAGTAGAGTGACGCAAAGGTCGGTAAGCAAGAAACTCAATCACGACACCAAGAATAGCTGTCGCTAGCATAGCTACAATAAGTGCTACAAAGAAATTCATTTGGAAAGAATTAATCAAGAAATAACCGATAAAGGCTCCCATCATATAAATATCACCGTGGGCGAAGTTGATGAGCTTGATAATTCCGTAAACCATGGTATATCCTAGGGCTAACAGCGCATAAACACTACCTAGAATCAAACCATTTACTAGTTGTTGGAGCATAAGATTCTCTCTTTCTATTTATAATTTCGAGGGTTTTCCCTCAATTTTTGATAGGTTCTTATACTCAATGAAAATCAAAGAGCAAACTAGGAAACT
>CABTZI010000031.1:0-10641 GCA_902489265.1 uncultured Streptococcus sp. | reverse complement strand
TCAAAAAAGAAAACGGTATTGACTTGTCTACTGACAAGATGGCAATGCAACGTTTGAAAGATGCAGCTGAAAAAGCGAAGAAAGACCTGTCTGGTGTGACTTCAACTCAAATCAGCTTACCGTTCATCACTGCAGGTGAGGCTGGACCTCTTCACTTGGAAATGACTTTGACTCGTGCGAAATTTGACGACTTGACTCGTGACCTTGTAGAACGTACAAAAGTTCCAGTTCGTCAAGCCCTTTCGGATGCAGGTTTGAGCTTGTCAGAAATCGACGAAGTGATCCTTGTTGGTGGTTCAACTCGTATTCCAGCCGTTGTAGAAGCTGTTAAGGCTGAAACTGGTAAAGAACCAAACAAATCAGTAAACCCTGACGAAGTTGTTGCCATGGGTGCTGCTATCCAAGGTGGTGTCATCACTGGTGATGTTAAAGACGTTGTCCTTCTTGATGTAACACCATTGTCACTTGGTATCGAAACAATGGGTGGTGTCTTCACAAAACTCATCGACCGTAATACAACAATTCCAACCTCTAAATCACAAGTCTTCTCAACAGCAGCAGACAACCAACCAGCCGTTGATATCCACGTTCTTCAAGGGGAACGCCCAATGGCAGCAGATAACAAGACTCTTGGACGCTTCCAATTGACAGACATCCCAGCTGCACCTCGTGGTATCCCACAAATCGAAGTAACATTTGATATCGACAAGAACGGTATCGTATCTGTTAAAGCCAAAGACCTTGGAACTCAAAAAGAACAAACTATTGTCATCCAATCTAACTCAGGTTTGACTGACGAAGAAATCGACCGTATGATGAAAGATGCAGAAGCTAATGCTGAAGCAGATAAGAAACGTAAAGAAGAAGTAGACCTTCGTAACGAAGTAGATCAAGCGATCTTTGCGACTGAAAAGACAATCAAGGAAACTGAAGGCAAAGGATTCGACGCAGAACGTGACGCTACCCAAGCTGCCCTTGATGACCTTAAGAAAGCGCAAGAAGACAACAACTTGGACGATATGAAAGCAAAACTTGAAGCATTGAACGAAAAAGCTCAAGGACTTGCTGTCAAACTCTATGAACAAGCCGCAGCAGCGCAACAAGCTCAAGCAGGAGCAGAAGGTGCACAAGCAACAGGAAACGCAGGCGATGACGTCGTAGACGGAGAGTTTACTGAAAAATAACTCGTTAAGAATGACTAATCACTAAAGTGATTGTCATTCTACGGCAATCGCTATGGCGACTTGCCTAAACGCCTTACTAGTTCAAAAACAAAGTATAATCGACTTTGTTTTTGAACGTTGTAATGATAGGAAGAAATCCAGAGGTTGCAACCCAGCCTCTGTTTTTCGGTAAAATAGAGGATGTTGCGTATGAAAAAAGTACTTTGTATTATTTATCCTAATTTTTCACTTTATGAGATAACCACTTTAACGAGTACTTTAGCTCTGTCTTTTGACATCACGATTGATTATGTAGTTTCAAATCATTCGATGGTGGTATCTGAGGATGGTTTGTCCTGTAAACCGACGAAAACATTGGATCAGATCCGTATAGAAGATTATTCTTGTGTGATTTTGCCAGGAATGGTAAATATAGGTCCTGCTCTACAAGATGAGAAATTAATCTCGTTTTTGAGAAGTCTTAATGAGCAAGATATCCTAATTGCAGCCATTTCTTCAGCGCCCCTTTTATTGGCGAAAGCAGGCTTGTTGAACGACACGAAATTTACAGGTGGAATTTGGCAAAACTTCTTTGACTATTTTGAATTTCTTCCACGTGAGAATTTCCAACCGAAAGTTCTTGTCCAAGATAAACAAATCATTACGGCTATCGGTTTTGCACATCAAGAGTTTGCAAGAAAAGTTATTTTCGGTTTAGGGTTGGCAGAGAATACGGACAACTATTTTAAAGAACAGAACGAGTATGCTGAAGAGGATTTGATATTTACTCTATCAGATGAAGAGTTTAATCAAGTAAAGCAAAGTATAGAAAACAGCCTCTAAAGATTTACATGAAAATTATAGAAAGGAACAAGGAGTGTTCGTAACTGAACACGGGTTCCCAAATTTCTTACTCAATATAACAGAAAGGAATTGAACCCGACCTAAATCGAGGTTTGATTCACAACATCAATAGAAAGGAACAAGGGTGTTCAGAAAATTGAACACGGGCTACGGACTGTGCCAAAAAGATAGTTTTTTCTAGGACGCAAGCGTCCGTCGTCAAAACTCCTATTTTGGCTGTGTCCGTTTGACGCCCTTTGTATCTTGAATTATGAACAATACTGAATTTTATGATCGTCTGGGGGTGTCAAAAAACGCTTCGGCAGACGAGATCAAAAAGGCTTATCGTAAGCTTTCCAAAAAATATCACCCAGATATCAACAAGGAGCCTGGTGCTGAGGAAAAGTACAAGGAAGTTCAAGAAGCCTATGAGACTTTGAGTGACGACCAAAAACGTGCTGCCTATGACCAATACGGTGCTGCTGGAGCCAACGGTGGTTTTGGTGGAGCTGGTGGTTTCGGCGGTTTCGATGGGGCAGGAGGCTTCGGTGGTTTTGAAGATATCTTCTCAAGTTTCTTCGGCGGAGGCGGTGCTTCACGCAATCCAAATGCTCCTCGTCAAGGGGATGATCTCCAGTATCGTGTGAATTTGACCTTTGAAGAAGCTATTTTTGGAGCTGAAAAAGAAGTTAAATACAACCGTGAAGCAAGCTGTCGTACATGTAATGGCTCAGGTGCTAAGCCAGGAACAAGTCCAGTTACTTGTGGACGCTGTCATGGCGCTGGTGTCATTAACGTTGATACACAAACTCCTCTTGGTATGATGCGTCGCCAAGTAACCTGTGATGTCTGTCATGGTCGCGGAAAAGAAATCAAAGATCCATGTACAACTTGTCACGGAACAGGTCATGAAAAACAAGCCCATAGCGTACATGTGAAAATCCCTGCTGGTGTGGAAACAGGTCAACAAATTCGCCTAGCTGGTCAGGGTGAAGCAGGATTTAACGGTGGACCTTATGGTGACTTGTATGTAGTGGTTTCTGTGGAAGCCAGCGACAAGTTTGAACGTGAAGGAACGACTATCTTCTACAATCTCAACCTCAACTTTGTCCAAGCAGCTCTTGGTGATACAGTTGATATCCCAACTGTTCACGGTGATGTTGAATTGGTTATCCCAGAGGGTACTCAGACTGGTAAGAAATTCCGTCTACGTGGCAAGGGAGCTCCGAGTCTTCGTGGTGGTGCAGTTGGTGACCAATACGTTACCGTTAATGTCGTAACACCGACAGGCTTGAACGACCGTCAAAAAGCAGCCTTGAAAGAATTCGCAGCTGCTGGTGATTTAAAAGTCAATCCAAAGAAAAAAGGCTTCTTTGACCATATTAAAGATGCCTTTGAAGGAGAATAATACTCTTCGAAAATCTCTTTAAACCACGTCAGCGTTGCCTTGCCGTATATATGTTACTGACTTAGTCAGTTCTATCCACAACCTCAAAACAGTGTTTTGAGCAAGCTGCGGCTAGTTTCTTAGTTTGCTCTTTGATTTTCATTGAGTATAAATCAAATACTTTCCCAGACTTTCCGCCGTAATGAAAACACCTGAAACCGTTTGATTTCAGGTGTTCGGAAACTTTGAGACCTAGGCTCAAAGTTTAGGTATGGAACTTCGAAGAAGGTAGCTACCGTCCGTCATTACTTAAGGAAAGTTTTAAAAAATCTATAAACTAAAAAGAGCCAATTGGCTCTTTTTACTTATCTTCAGTTTCCTGCAGTTCTTTTATCACAGTTAGTCTAGTTTGTATATCCTTTTCCAAAACCTTAAACTTGTAAGTCAGGTCTTCTTGGTATTCCTTGATGAGTTCTTTTTGCTGGTCAATGATTTGTAGGCTGTTTTGGATAATATCCACATCATCCTTGATAGCTTGAACGCGGTCAGTTGTATTCAAGACTTCATCTGTGATGGTTTGGCGATTTTTTGTGACCAGATAACTTCCGGCTGCAGCTCCTGCAAATAGCAGTAGGTTGGATAATTTCATAGCAACTCCTTAGGCATTTTTAATGGTTTCAGCGATTTGAGCGAGTTTGTCAAAGTCTGGTTCGTGGGCGATAAAATCAATTTTGAGGTGATCGTCAGCACTGTAGCGAGGCACGAGGTGAACGTGGGTATGAAAGACTGTTTGACCAGCAACTTCTTCACAGTTGGCAATGATATTCATACCAGCAGCCTTGGTAGCTTTCATGACTTTTTGAGCGACTTTTGGCACTTGGGCAAAGAGTTGGCTGGCGCTAGTAGCGTCCATTTCCAAAAGATTGCGATAGTGTTCTTTGGGTACGACCAAGGTATGTCCTGGTGTCACTTGAGAGATATCAAGAAAGGCAAGAACCTGCTCATCTTCATATACTTTTGAAGCAGGAATTTCCCCTGCGATGATTTTACAAAAAATGCAATCTGACATAAAATCTACCTCTACTGTATTGAATTTTGATATAATATAGCTACATTATACCAGATTTGGAGAAAATATGTTAGAAATTAAAAACCTGACAGGTGGCTATGTTCATGTCCCTGTCTTGAAAGATGTGTCCTTTACCGTTGAAAGTGGGCAGTTGGTCGGTTTGATCGGTCTCAATGGTGCTGGGAAATCGACGACCATCAATGAAATTATCGGTCTGTTGACACCTTATAGCGGTTCTATCAGTATCAATGGCTTGACTTTGCAAAAAGATGCGACTAACTACCGTAAGCAAATTGGCTACATTCCTGAGACGCCTAGCCTGTATGAGGAATTGACCCTCAGAGAGCATATCGAAACGGTTGCTATGGCTTATGGTATTGAGCAAAAATTGGCTTTTGAGCGAGTAGAACCCTTGTTAAAAATGTTCCGTCTGGACCAGAAATTGGACTGGTTCCCTGTTCATTTTTCAAAAGGGATGAAGCAGAAGGTCATGATTATCTGTGCTTTTGTGGTGGATCCGAGTCTTTTTATCGTGGATGAGCCTTTCCTTGGACTTGATCCGCTGGCGATTTCTGACTTAATTCAGCTTTTGGAAGTGGAAAAGCAAAAAGGCAAGTCCATTCTCATGAGTACCCACGTGCTGGATTCAGCGGAAAAGATGTGTGATGCCTTTGTCATTCTTCACAAGGGAGAGGTGCGTGCCAAAGGCAATCTCCTGCAACTACGCGAAGCCTTTGATATGCCTGAGGCTAGTTTGAATGATATTTACTTGGCTCTGACCAAAGAGGAGGAGCTATGAGAGACTTGTTTTTAAAGAGAAAGCAGGCTTTTCGTAAGGAGTGTCTTGGTTATCTGCGCTATGTTCTCAATGACCACTTTGTCTTGTTCCTGCTTGTTCTGCTGGGATTTCTAGCCTACCAGTACAGTCAACTCTTGCAAGATTTTCCTGAAAATCATTGGCCTATCCTTTTGTTTGTAGGAATTACCTCTGTTTTACTGTTGCTTTGGGGAGGAATTGCCACCTATATGGAGGCTCCAGACAAGCTCTTTCTCTTGGTTGGAGAAGAGGAAATCAAGCTCCATCTCAAGCGTCAAACTGGCATTTCCCTAGTCTTTTGGCTCTTTGTCCAGACCCTTTTCTTGCTGTTATTTGCGCCTTTATTTTTAGCAATGGGCTATGGCTTGCCTGTTTTTCTGGTCTATGTGCTTTTATTGGGAGTAGGTAAATATTTCCTCTTTCGTCAAAAGGCCAGCAAATTTTTCACGGAAACTGGACTGGACTGGGACTATGTCATTTCCCAAGAAAGCAAGCGTAAGCAAGTCTTGCTTCGTTTCTTTGCCCTCTTTACGCAGGTCAAGGGGCTTTCAAACAGCGTCAAGCGTCGTGCTTATCTGGACTTTATCCTAAAGGCTGTTCAGAAGGTGCCTGGGAAGATTTGGCAAAATCTCTATCTGCGTTCTTATCTGCGAAATGGAGACCTCTTTGCCCTCAGTCTCCGTCTGCTCTTGCTTTCCATACTGGCGCAGGTCTTTATCGAGCAAGCTTGGATTGCGACAGCAGTGGTAGTTCTCTTTAACTACCTCTTGCTCTTCCAGTTGCTGGCCCTCTATCACGCCTTTGACTACCAGTATTTGACCCAACTCTTTCCACTGGACAAGGGGCAAAAGGAAAAAGGCTTACAGGCTGTAGTCCGAGGATTGACCAGTTTGGTCTTAGTAGTGGAATTAGTTGTTGGGTTGATTACCTTCCAAGAAAAACTAGCCCTTCTAGCCTTGCTGGGTACAGGTTTGGTTTTACAAGTCTTGTATTTGCCTTATCAGGTAAAACGTCAGATGCAGGATTAATCTTGCCTATATGACACTAAAAAAGAAGTTGAGTTCAGTTTGTCTCAACTTCTTTTTAGTTTCTACAGGATAATGGTTGGCCCGTAGAGACTCAACTTGGTCTTGACTTGGTCAAAGTGAAAGCGGTCATAGGCCCGCCAAGCGGCGCGAGTAGGAGCATCTGGATCAAGAGCGCTGAGTCCCATGAGAAGACTGGAAGTCTGGTAAAATTTTTCCAATTCAATCAAGACTCGATTATCCACTGTTTCAGCCTTGGCTAGAAAGCCAAGAATAGAGTTTAATTGCTCCTGAAAGCGGACGTCGTCAGCGGTTGCCTGTTTGCATGCTTGATAGGCTTTGTTTAAGTCCGTAATCAAAGTCTGAGCTCTTTTGATAGGGTCTGTATCTGTCATGAGAATTCCTCCTTTAATCTGTGTGCCAGTCTTACCTCTAGCAACTGTGTTTTGATACTGTCAGTCTATCACTTTTATCTCCTTTTCAACCATAAAATCTTTAATTGTCCTTGAAATTTCCTGAATGGTACTGTTAAGATTTTATGATAAAATAGTGGTAAGATTATCATGCTTATTTGAGGAACAAGCTACCCTTCAGGAGCGTTAAATGCCTGTTTAGGATTTGGTGGGCTTGTATCAAAGTATTTTTGCTATTCTCTTTTTAGGAAGAAATCGAAACAAGGAGAGTAAGAAGATGAGAATATTTGTTTTAGAAGATGATTTTTCCCAACAGACTAGGATTGAAACGACCATTGAGAAACTTTTGAAAGCACATCATATCACTCCGAGTTCTTTTGAAGTTTTTGGTAAGCCAGACCAGCTGCTGGCAGAGGTGCATGAGAAGGGAGCTCATCAGCTATTCTTTTTGGATATTGAGATTCGAAATGAGGAGATGAAGGGTCTGGAAGTGGCTAGAAAGATTCGGGATAGGGATCCTTATGCTCTCATCGTCTTTGTGACGACTCACTCGGAGTTTATGCCCCTGTCCTTTCGCTACCAGGTGTCAGCTTTGGACTACATTGATAAGGCCCTTTCGGCAGAGGAGTTTGAATCTCGGATCGAGACAGCCCTCCTCTATGCCAATAGTCAGGATAGTAAAAGTCTGGCGGAAGATTGCTTTTACTTTAAATCAAAATTTGCTCAATTCCAGTATCCTTTTAAAGAGGTCTACTATCTCGAAACGTCGCCCAGAGCCCATCGTGTTATTCTCTATACCAAGACAGACAGGTTGGAATTTACAGCGAGTTTAGAGGAGGTTTTCAAGCAGGAGCCCCGTCTCTTGCAGTGCCATCGCTCTTTTCTCATTAATCCTGCCAATGTAGTTCGTTTGGATAAGAAAGAGAAACTCCTTTTCTTTCCCAATGGAGGAAGCTGTATGATTGCGCGTTATAAGGTCAGAGAAGTGTCTGAGGCCATCAATAACTTACATTGAGTGAGGTGCTGGAATGGAATTAGTTTGGAAGATAGTATATGTGTTTTTGATATCTGGATTGGAATTGTTTATATTTTTTAAGGTGGATGGAATTGTTCTAACTCTGGAGAGAGTTTTTAAGTCCTTTCTTTTTAAGCTACTTTTAGCAGTTGTTTTTGTAACGATTAGCTATATAGTAGGAAATACTTACCTAACTTATTTTATGGAACCCTTGTACGGCATTGGTTTATCTTTCTTATTGTTAAGAGGGCTTCCTAAAAAACTACTCTTCTTTTATGGTCTCTTCCCAATGATGTTGGTGAATCTTTTTTTCAGGGTAGTCTCCTATTTTGTGATTCCATTTTTGGGGCAAGGGCATGTGTATGATGACCGCTCTTTTATTTGGTTATGTATAAAAATTTTCATTTGCTTTATTTCTCTAGCCTTTTTGAAATGGTTAGACTATGATTTTACTAGTTTGAGAAGGGAGACTCTCGATAAAGGTTTTCAAAAGTCCCTGACTACGATTAACTGGATAATGGGGGCTTACTATCTAGTGATGCAAAGTCTGTCTTTCTTTGAATATGAACAAGGTATTCAATCAACGACTGTTCGCCATCTCATCCTAGTCTTTTACCTACTCTTTTTTATGGGTATTATCAAGAAGCTAGATACCTATTTGAAGGACAAACTCCATGAGAGATTGGACCAAGAACAGGCCTTGCGCTACAGAGATATGGAACGCTATAGTCGGCATATAGAGGAACTTTACAAGGAAGTCCGGAGTTTTCGCCATGACTACACCAACCTCTTGACCAGTTTACGTCTGGGCATTGAAGAGGAGGATATGGAGCAGATAAAAGAGGTCTACGACTCGGTCTTAAAGGATTCTAGTCAGAAATTGCAGGACAACAAATATGACCTTGGCAGATTGGTAAATATTCGGGACCGTGCCCTCAAAAGTCTTCTAGCAGGGAAATTTCTAAAAGCTAGAGATAAGAAGATTGTCTTTAATGTCGAAGTTCCTGAGGAGATTCAGGTCGAGGGGATGAGTCTACTTGATTTTCTAACCATTGTGTCCATCCTTTGTGACAATGCTATTGAAGCCAGTGCAGAGGCCAGTCAACCTCATGTTTCAATCGCCTTTTTAAAAAATGGAGCACAGGAGACCTTTATCATTGAAAATTCCATCAAAGAAGAGGGCATAGATATTTCTGAGATTTTCTCCTTTGGAGCCAGTTCTAAAGGGGAAGAGAGAGGAGTTGGTCTCTATACTGTTATGAAAATTGTGGAAAGCCATCCTAATACCAGTCTAAATACCACCTGTCAAAATCAAGTCTTTCGTCAGGTTTTAACAGTTCACTCGATGTCAGTTGATGATTAGAAGATCTGTGGAAAGAAGTACCGCCTGTAGTCATCAATTAAAATGCCATAGTATATGAGGTACCCTATATGAATAAGAAATCCTTTTTTATCATCTGTTCTACGTTGATTATAGCATCGAATCTTCTCATGATTTCCGTGGTGAATAAGGGAGAAGGAACAGGGAGCAACCTGTTTGTGATTGCTATAGCCTGTGTTATGTTACCAGTCTTTTTATATGCAGTTGAAAACCAACTGACTTCATTGATAAGAGTAGAATCAATACTCCTGATTCAGTTGGCAGTTATATCTCTACTCCGTCTTGTCAACAGAATAGGGAGTACGCCTGAAATTCTCAACATTATCATTACCCTTATCGCTTTGGCAAGTGGAACAGCTGCTATCCTTGTTGCGATCATGAGAATATATGAGAACATACGGAAGTGAGGGTGAGTAGTTTTCTATTTTGTATTTTCACATTGTCAAGTTCCCCAGGGCAAGTATGTTTTTCATGCTTGCTTTTTTTATTTTTAACAATTCAAGATGTTTTGATGACCGTTTGTGATTTGGATGGAAAATTTTAAAAAATAGTAGTATACTAGCCTTATTAAGGTTGTAATAGGACGAAAGTAAAAAGAGGTATTCCTCGTGAATGCAAAAACAACGTTACAATTGGCTATTATGCTTGCTTAAAGGCTTGAGCTTGTATGTAGAGGAGCTGTACTTGGAGGTAATTATGGATTTCAAAAGTTTTCTTATTGTTTTTGTTGTTGGTATGTTTGTTTCTTTTATTACTTCTTTAATTAGGGAAAAATTTTTAAAATCTCCAAAGAAGAATAAAGATAGATCTAATTAGATAAAAAGATTTTTTATCGCTAGTTTAATCTACAGGGGAGTTTCTTTAATATTGTTTCGCCTGTTAAAATGATATGTGATTGCAGGATAAAAAATCTACAAATTAAGTTGGTATCAATATGGTGTAAAGGGCAAGTATGTTTTTCATGCTTGCTTTTTAAATTTTTTACAATTCAAGATGTTTTGATGACCATTTATGATTTGAGTGTTCCAAGGATAAAATGAGTGCTATACTAGCAGTGTAAAGGTTGTAGCCCAACTAAGATAAAGCATACATTTAGGAGAAAATCTTATGAAGAAAAAAATACTGATCATTTTCGTTCTGTATCTGATCATGTCTATCCTTCTTTATCCGCTTAGGGAGAGTTTTTGGTATCATCTATTTTATACCATAGCCTATATAATTGCGGTTAAGATCTATTTTGCTTTAATGAAAAAGAAAGGAGCAAAGAAATGAAAGCTTTTCTTGCTAAAAAACGGAATATCTTTCTTACGAGATTGTTCCTAGGGCAGTTGCCCTTACTTGTTTCTACTTATCTATTTCTATCTCGTCAGTTTTTAAATTTTTCCTTGGTTTTCCAATTTCTTTTAGTGATTATTAACTTGGCTTCTATTTTGGCTACTGTTTATCTCACTAGGGAAATGAGGATAAGAGAGTTTGAAGATGATGATTTGGTTAGTCCTAGAACCAATCAACTCATGTATATCGGCTT
>CABTZI010000030.1:0-11206 GCA_902489265.1 uncultured Streptococcus sp. | reverse complement strand
CCCATGGCCTGATTTCTATTCCTTATATAAACAAACTCATTCTCACTGTGAAGGCCTAACTCTTGCTATATACAGTCAGAAAACTTGGTTTACTACACAATCGGTACAGGTATCGGTGCAGGTGTCATCCAACGTGGTGAGTTTATCGGCGGTGTGGGTCACCCTGAGATGGGTCACTACTATGTTGCTAGACACCCAATGGATATTGAAAAAGAATTCAACGGTGTTTGTCCTTTCCATAAGGGATGTCTGGAAGGCTATGCAGCTGGTCCAAGTTTGGAAGCTCGTACAGGTGTTCGTGGGGAAAACATTGAACTCAACAACCCTGTTTGGGATGTCCAAGCCTACTATATCGCTCAAGCTGCGGTCAATGCGACAGTGACTTTCCGCCCAGACGTGATTGTCTTTGGTGGAGGGGTTATGGCTCAACAACACATGCTGGACCGTGTCCGTGAGAAATTTACATCTCTTCTAAATGGTTACTTACCAGTACCTGATGTGCGTGACTACATCGTGACGCCAGCAGTCGCAGGAAATGGTTCTGCCACACTTGGGAACTTTGTTCTTGCAAAAGAAGTTTCAAAATAAAGCACAAAATCCGCTTGGGAAACCAAACGGATTTTTTATGTGTCAAAGCATTTGCCAGAAGAAGTCGATAATATAGGTCAGACCGTAGGTATAAACCACGAGGGTAAAGGGCTTGGTCAGAATGATGATAATCATATAGCGTTTGAAGGTCATCTTGGTCAGGGCAGCCAGCATACAGAGAAAGTCAGCTGGACTAATGGGCCAAATCATCATAAAGATAAAGAAACGGTCAAAACGATTGCCCTTATCTAACCAACCGATATACTTGTCATAGGTGCGCTTGCTGACGACAGACTGGACAAAGGCAGCTCCATAGAGTCGCACCAGATAAAAGATAATGGCACAGCCAATCACGATGCCGATATAGTTGTAGATCGTACCGATGATGTGGCCGTAGATAAAGACGCCAGCCACAGAGGTCAAGGCCCCAGGAATGATAGGGACGACCGTTTGTAAAATCTGTAAAAAAATAAAGAGAGGTGGCCCCCAGATACCTGCCTGCTGGATAAAGGCAGAGAGGGTCTCCTTAGACTGTAAAATCCCAGCCTGATAAGCCCAAATACAGAAAATCAAACTCCCAATCCCACCGACAATTGATGAGATATTGATAACTTGCTGTAGAAGGGGAGAAACAGCTTTCATTTGTTTATCCTGTGACATGTAAACTCCTCATAGATAGTATATTTCTACTATACCATATTTTGGAGGAGAAAGGGGGAATGAGTGTTTTTGATGAGGTAAGAGTGATGGATTTTGAGCCTAAACATGCTATAATAAAGGGAGCAGACAAGTAGCAAAGGAGAGAGTATGATACAGGTAAAACCAGAACTGGAGATAGAAAAACAATTGATCAGCCAACTGGTAACTGGGGAAAGTCAATGGACTTACAGAGATGACCTTAAAACAGAAGAGCAATTATGGGAAAACTTCTTTGAAAAGCTAGCCCAGAACAATGTGGCTCTATTGGCAGATCATCCCCTGACAGAACAGGAAAAACGCCAGATAAAGAATCAACTGAACTTTGTTAGCTACTATGATGCGGCCAAGTGGTTGGTCGGCGAAAATGGCATTGCCAAGGTTGAGGTTCAGAGAGAAGATGCTAGTTTGGGGACTATCCGTTTATCTGTCATTTGGCGAGACAATATCGCAGCTGGCAAGTCTAGTTATGAGGTTGTCAACCAAGTCGAGAGAGATAAGATAAATCCTCAGGATCAAGACCGCAGGCTAGATGTGACCCTCTTGATTAATGGCCTTCCCATGATTCAAATCGAGCTTAAAAGTCCCAGAGTTGCTTTTTTAGATGCTTTTCATCAAATTAAAAAATATGACCGCGAAGGCAAGTTCCGTGGCATCTACTCTAGCTTACAGATGTTTGTTGTGACCAATAAAGTAGACACACGCTATATCGCTGCAGCTAGGGAAAATAAACTCAACAAGCAATTTCTAACTAAGTGGGTGGATAAAGACAACCAACCCATAACGAGCTTGACCAGCTTTGCCCACGAAGTCCTTTCCATCCCTCGTGCCCACCAGATGGTCATGCAGTATTCTGTCCTTGATGATAGTAAGAAGGCTCTCATCCTTCTGCGTCCTTACCAGATCCACGCCATCGAAGCAGTGCAAGAAGCTTCTCGCCAGCAAACATCAGGCTATGTCTGGCACACGACAGGTTCAGGTAAGACCCTGACTTCTTATAAGGTAGCACGGAATCTCCTCCAGATTCCATCTATTCAAAAGACAATTTTTGTCGTTGACCGTAGGGACTTGGATCAACAAACTACTTCGTCCTTTCTCTCCTATGCGACCAATGATGTCATTGATATTGATGAAACGGATAATACCCATGATTTGGTCAAGCGCTTAGGAAGTAATGATAAGCGTGTGGTGGTAACGACCATCCAGAAAATCACTACTATGATGCGCAAGTTTGAGCAAGGACTTTACCAACGAGATGCGGACAAAATCATGGGTCTTCGAGTGGCCTTTGTCGTGGATGAATGCCACCGTGCCGTAACACCTCAAACACAAAAAGACATTAAGGCCTTTTTCCCACAGTCTCTCTGGTATGGTTTTACAGGCACACCTATCTTTAAGGAAAATAAACGCCAGCAGGTCGGTGACCTAGCTCAAACCACCCAGCAACAGTACGGTGACCGTCTCCATGAGTATACAGTCAAGGAAGCCATCCATGATGGAGCAGTTTTAGGTTTTAAGGTAGATTATCGCAATACCCTCATCACGGATAAATCCGAAAATGACATACCAGATACTGTCTACGAGGATGAGGAGCATATGCTGGAAGTCTTGGATGCCATTATCAATAAATCTCGTCAACAGCTAGGCTTCCAAAAGGGAGTTGGTAAGACCTATAATGCTATCCTGACTGTCAAGTCAATCCCTCAAGCCCAAGCCTACTACGACCTCCTCAAACGGGTCAAGGCTGGGGAGACGAGAGTCAAGGTATCGGAAAGGGTTAAGCAGGTCCTTCCTGACTTTCCAAAGGCGACCATCACCTACTCTGTTACGGAGAATGAAGAAGAGTCAAGAGCCAATCAAGACCACATGAAGCAAGTCTTAGAGGACTACAACCAAGAGTTTGATACCCATTTTACCATGGCGGATCTTCGTGGCTTTAATACGGATGTCAATAACCGCCTAGCTCGAAAGCAGGACAAATACCTCTATCGCAATGAGCAGTTGGACTTAGTCATCGTAGTCAATCGTCTCCTAACGGGATTTGATGCCCCTTGTCTGTCAACTCTCTTTATCGACCGCAAGCCCATGCAACCGCAGGACTTGATTCAGGCTTTTAGCCGAACCAACCGTATCTTTGATTCTAGTAAGACCTACGGTCATATCATCACCTTCCAAAAGCCCCTAGCCTTTAAGGAAGCAGTAGATAATGCCCTCAAGCTCTACTCAAATGGTGGTGAAAACGAGGTCCTAGCTCCGAGTTGGGAAGAGGAAAAGAGGAACTTTTTACGGAGTTGCAGTGATTTCCAAAATCTCATCACCGATGATCCTGAGGAAGGACTCCAAATCGAGCAAATCTCTACACCTGAGTTGAGGAAACTAGCTAAAACCTATCAAGCCTTTGATAAATATCTGGCCTCTATCCGAGTGTATAAAGAGTATGATGAGGAAGAACTTTACAGTCATACAGGACTTGATGGAGAAAAGTTGGAAAGGTATCTGGGCCTTTATCGAAATGTCCTTGCAGAATTAAAAAGCCGAGTAGAGGATGATGACGATGGTGAACCACTTGATATCCATTATGAACTGGAGTCTATCCAAGTGGATGAGATCAACTATGCCTATATCTTGACCTTGATCCAAAGCCTGATTGAACAAGGTCAAAGTCAAGAAAAGAACCTAAGCGCTCAAGATAGGGAAGCTGTGGATAACTATATTCAGAGCCTTGAGAAGACTAATCCAAATCTTGCCCAGATTATCACTGAACTTTGGAGAGAGGTACAAGAACATCCAGAAAGCTATCGTGGTCAGTCTATCGCAAATATCTTGGATCAGATGATAGAGGTGGTCATCCAGCAACACATCCAAGTCTTTAGCAAGCGCTGGTATGTCGGTGAGGATGAGCTCCGTTACTATGTCGAACACTACCGTAAGGGTGCTAAAAAACAACTAGGAGAAAGTCAGCTGACCAAGAGCCAGCGCTATCAGGACTATAAACTAGAGGTGGCGGATGCTCTCAATCCTCTCCTCTATAAAAAACAAATCAAGGAAGCCTCTACCCAGCTAGTAGAGGAAGTCATTGAGCCGTTGAGGGTTGGAAGGTAGAGGAAGTATTTTATTTTTATTCGAGGAACAAATATGGTTGAAAAATTTGATATAAAACAGTTACGTTATTTTGCAATGACTAAGAGGCTTAATTTTCTAATTGGGTCAGGAACTTCAGTTCCAGCAATACCTTTAATGTCTTTTTTCAAAAGTAAAGATATTTCAGATGAGGAAGCTAATAATTTACTATCCGATAAAGTTAAAGAAGTTTCTAAGAAAGTTATAGAAGATATTAGCAATGCTAATGATGAAGAAAATATTAAAGCAGTTTTAAAAAGATATTCTGAATTTATTAAAGTTATACTTCAATTGCTTTACCATGCAAATTCTAGACAAGTGACAAAAAATATTAATATTTTTACTACTAACTACGATCTCTTCATTGAGAAGTCACTGGATGAATTGATGAAATATGAATCATTTGTTTTCAATGATGGAAGCAATGGATATTTTAATAGGATTTTAGATAGTGCTAACTATAATAAGTCTGTAGCATATAGGGGATTAAATGATAGCTACCTTAATGAACTTCCTACATTATCTTTGATTAAACCACATGGTTCGATGAACTGGGAAAGAGAGCAAGAGGACAATATTTTAATAAGGCAAAGTGTAGTTGAAAATCCTGTGGTAGTTAAACCAACTGGCTTAGAGGGTCAAGAAACGTTTCTAAACAATCATTTTCATGACATGCTAAGAGTATTTCAACTTGAGTTAGATAAGCCACAATCTATTCTTATTGTTATTGGATTCTCATTTCAAGATAAACATATTGCTAAAATGTTGAACAGATCTTTGAAAAATCCTGAACTAAATGTCTTTATATTTTGTTATTCTGAATCTGATAAACAAACAATATTAACAAATTTGGGTCTCAGCGATTGTCCAAGAAATCTGAATGTCATTACACCTAATGAATTAGATGAAAAATATAAAACAAAGCATGAAGTTGAAGATGAAGATGAAGATGAAAGTGACTGGTTTAGTTTCGATCTTAGCAATCTAACTGAGTTACTTAGAGATATGTCTTTTGAGGAATAATTAGTATGAAGTCGAATATTAAAAAACTGGGTGTCATTGTCGGTGTGGATGGTGATATTTCCCAAGTTGGAATGTATCAACTATCTAATGATGCAGAATATTTGTGGTATGGTGATGTGTTACAAGGAGCTAAAATCGGAGCATATCTGACAATTTTGCAGAATAATGTAAAAATTATCGCTTCTGTTGTTACTGAAAAAGTTGCTGATCAACAAAATACAATTAGAGGTACAGAATTTGATAATCGTTTTTCAAAGAATTCTATAAATCGAATCGTTCATTTAAAAACTAAAGGCGTAATTGAAAATGGTGAATTCCAGATAACAAGTCAATATGTACCTATGATTGGTAATGAGGTTTGTATTACTTCAAAGCAAGACTTAGAATTAATATATGGTATTAATAAAACTGAGCCGACAATTTGTATAGGTAAATCAATCTTAGAATGTCAAGTTGTTCCTTTATCGATTAATAAAATTTTTGCTTCTCATATTGGTGTTTTTGGGAATACTGGTAGTGGTAAGTCTAATACACTGCATAAATTATTTTTAGAATTATTTCGGTCAGAGTATCGAGAAAAAATTTTAGAGCATTCAAAATTCTATGTTATTGATTTTAATGGTGAATATACAAAAGATGATAGCTTTGGTGTAACTAATACCCACAAGAAAGTATTTAATGTTAAAACTAGGAGTAATACATCAAAAAAAATCCCTATTACTGAGGACTACCTTTTTGATCCAGATATTCTATCAATTTTATTTGGTGCTTCTTCAGCAACTCAAGTTCCATTTCTTAGGAAAGCAATAAAAGAGTGGAATGAAAAAGAACATACGGGAGAAGTTATTGCAAAATTTGTGGTTGGAACGTTGAAAAAAATTCTTACAACGGGGGATGCAGCATTATCCGATTCAAGAGATAATTGGATCAAAGTAGCAAAGTCATATATATCAAAAGAAAACTGGATGATATTTAATCAAGTTTCGTCGTTAACGTACAATTCAACATTAAAGTCTTATTATACTCAGGGAGAAGAACGTGATTATTTTAACGATAAGTCTGATTTGACTGAACAGGGAGAAAAAAAGTTACAAATTGATGAAATTAGGCAAAAACTTGCAGAAAGTTTTGATTATTTGGACTTGATAGATAAATTAAAGTTCTTTTTAGATTTTCAGAAAGTTCACTATAGTACTTGGAAATCAACAAACATTGAGCATATTAATCCTTTATTTCATAGAATTGATACAGCTTTAAATAGTTTGAAAAAGGTTGTTGAAGTTAAAGAGAGTATTGAAGGAGATTTTTCTAGTTTAAATATTATTAATCTCGTCCATGCTAATCAGGAGATTACTAGATTAATTCCTATGCTTATCTCTAAGATGGTATATGACCAACAGAAAACGAAAACATCAGGAAACGATGTTACATGTACTAGTCATTTGATTATTGATGAAGCACATAATATTTTAAATGCTCAAAATCATTCGGTAGGAGATACTTGGCAAGATTACAGATTGAATATTTTTGAAGAAATTATTAAGGAAGGACGGAAATTTGGTTTCTACTTAACTTTGTCTAGTCAACGACCAGCAGATATTTCACCGACTATTCTTTCACAAGTTCATAATTATTTCATCCATAGATTGGTTAACGATAATGATTTACGAATGTTGATAAATACTATGCCTACGCTTGATAAAACTTCCTTTAATAAAATTCCTAGTTTAGGTAAAGGAGAAGTTATAATTACTGGTAATGCAATTCAAGTTCCAGTATTTGTGAAAGTAGATAAAGAAGAGGTAATTAGACCGAATAGTGATGATGTTATTTTGACAGAATTGTGGAGCTGAACTATGGAAAAAGTAGAAATATTCAGATTACTAGGAGTATCAGGTGAAACTGAATTGGAAAGCTTGTTAAATTGTAAATCAGTTGAATATGCCGATGTAATTACTGAAGAAAATTATTTTATAATTAATCGTGAAACATCTAAGTATGGAATTCCATCGATTGAACGTAGCGGATTTGATAATAAAAAACATAAGTTGCTTAAATTGTTAACAGACTTAAACAAACAACCTTATGTTTGTGAAGCATATCTAACTGGGGAAAGTCTGGATACTTTGGGAAGTAAGAAGAGAAAGAAATTAAAGGATCCCGTCAATTGGGAATGTGTTACTTCAGATTTATCTGTTAAAAAATATTTCCATAGAGGACATATAATTGGTCATTCATTATCTAATGAACTTGTTAGAGGAATAAAAAATAAAAATAAAAGAATCTTATTTGTTCAGACAGCATGGAGTAACATGAATTCACTAGGTCGTAATACTAAAAGCCAGTTCTATTTTGAAAGTAAACTTGAAGATACTTTAAGAAATGGAACGAATATTTTGTATAAATCAGAATTAATTTATAAAATGACAACTGATAAAATACCTATCGGTATTCAAATTCAAGCTATCTCTATTGATGGAGAACTGTCTATTAATGTTTTTATTCCAAATGTTTCTCCAGAAATATCAATTGATTATACAGAAGGTAAGATAACGAGGTTAGAATGAAAAAACAAATAAATGTTCCGAGTATTATTTTTTCAAGATTCAATGAAGATTCGTCATGGAAATCAAAAAAATTCAAAGAATTATTAGACCCAACGGAAGGAATTAGACGAGGACCATTTGGTAGTGCTCTAAAAAAAGAATTTTTTGTTCAAAATAGCGAGTATGTAGTCTATGAACAGCAGAACGCTATTTATGACCACTTTAATACTAGATATAGAATCTCAGAAGAAAAATATCACGAACTAAATAAATTTATGTTGTCATCTGGTGACTTTATTATGAGTGGTGCTGGTACTATTGGTAAGATTTCACTCGTACCTGATGGAATTGAGAAAGGAGTGTTCAATCAAGCTTTAATCAGATTGAGAGTTAATAAGAATATTAATAAAGAATTCTTTTTACAATGGATGCGGTCTCCGGAAATGCAAAATAATCTAACCAAAGCTAACCCAGCATCAGCAATGGTAAATTTAGTTCCAATGTCTGAGGTAAAAGAATGGGATATTATTGTTCCTTCTTTCGAAGAACAAACCGCCATAGGCTCTCTTTTCCGCACCCTCGATGACCTTCTAGCTAGCTATAAGGATAATCTTACCAACTACCAAGCTCTAAAGGCGACCATGCTCTCCAAGATGTTTCCCAAAGCTGGACAGTCTGTTCCTGAGATTCGTTTGAATGGATTTGAAGGTGAGTGGGAAACTAAAATACTCTCTGAAGTTACAAATATTACAATGGGACAATCTCCCAAGTCAGAAAACTATACAGATAATCCGAATGATTATATTCTAGTGCAGGGAAATGCAGATATTAAGGATAAGCAGGTGGTTCCTAGATTATGGACAACGGAAGTTACTAAAATGGCGGAGGTCGGCGATATAATTTTAACTGTGAGAGCACCTGTTGGTGATATAGGTAAAACGGATTACAATGTAGTTATTGGACGTGGAGTTGCAGCAATAAAAGGTAATGACTTTATTTTTTATACTTTAGAAAAAATGAAAAAGACTGGTTTCTGGAATAGATTTAGTACAGGTTCAACGTTTGAATCAATTAGTTCGAATGACATAAAAGAAGCAATTATTCAAATTCCAACACTTAAAGAACAACAAGCCATCGGCTCCTACTTCTCGAACCTTGATAACCTCATCAATTCTCATCAAGAAAAAATTTCTCAGCTAGAAACACTCAAAAAGAAACTCTTGCAGAATATGTTTATTTAAGGAGGAAATGAATTTGAATGATTTATTTCAGCACTTTGAGTTTACTTTGTTAGTTTATTCTGCTTTATTTTCGCTCATAGGTTCTTTTATAGGATTTCTATTGCAAGTAATCGTTTCAACTATTTTATCCAATAGAGGAAAAGTTAAGATTTATATTAAATCGGTTTATAATAAACTATTTAGTAGGACTTGGGGATTCGAAGATTCAGTAAGCGGAATGGTTTTTACAGTTCCTTTATGGATTGAAATACATAATACAACAGCCAAGAAACAAATTATTAGAAATCTAAATCTAGTTCTCTATAAGAATAATAGTCAAGTTGCTAAAATGACTCAAATGAATTATTATGAAAAATCCAATCAGACATTTTTTTATGGTGAAAATGGAGCATATTCATTTCTGTTTGATGCTTATGAAATAAAAAGATTTGAGTTATTTTTTGTTACTTATAAAAAAGAAGTTAGCGATGATTTTGATGAAGTTAGAATATCGTATTATGATTCAAAAGATAAATACCATGAGTTTAAAATTTTTGAGATTAGTGAACCATGGGTTGTATCTAAGAATAAGATTGATAATGATTGGAGAGCTATAAACTAATAGTAATCTTTTAAAAAATAAACTTAGAAGCAAACTTAGAAAGAAACATTATGGAAACAACACAAACGTCCCAGTCGCTTTACCAAGCCCTGTGGAACTCAGCGGATGTTCTCCGCTCTAAGATGGATGCTAATGACTACAAGTCCTATCTTTTGGGTATGGTCTTTTATAAGTACCTGTCAGATAAGATGCTCTTTTTCGTGGCGGAGACTATGGAGGAGGGGAGTGAGAGTCTAGAGGCTGCCCTTGAGGTCTATCGCAACTACTATGAGGATGGGGACACCCACGAGGATCTTCTTGCAGTCATGAAGGACGAACTCAACTATAGTATCAAGCCTGACTTGACTTTTACGGCTCTGGTAGTACGAGTCAATGAGGGGACTTTCCAGTTGGAAGATTTGGCTCAGGGTTTTCGAGATATTGAGCAGAGTGATGAACTCTATGAAAACCTCTTTGAAGATATTGACCTCTATTCTAAAAAGCTAGGGGCGACTCCGCAAAAGCAAAACCAAACGGTGGCGGCAGTCATGAAGGAGTTGGCTGTGCTAGATGTGGCTGGTCATGCTGGTGATATGCTGGGGGATGCCTATGAGTATCTGATTGGTCAGTTTGCGACTGACTCGGGTAAGAAGGCTGGTGAGTTCTATACACCTCAGCCTGTTGCCAAACTCATGACTCAGATTGCCTTTTTGGGTCGTGAGGACCAGCTAGGCTTTACCATCTATGATGCGACTATGGGGTCTGGCTCTCTCTTGCTCAATGCCAAGAAATATTCTCACAAACCACAGACAGTGGTCTACTTTGGTCAGGAACTCAATACCTCAACCTATAACTTGGCTCGGATGAACATGATCCTGCACGGTGTTCCTGTTGAAAATCAATTTCTCCACAATGCCGATACACTGGATGAAGACTGGCCGACTCAAGAACCGACTAACTTTGATGGTGTTCTCATGAACCCTCCCTACTCTGCCAAGTGGTCAGCAAGCTCTGGCTTTATGGCGGATTCTCGTTTCTCTCCTTTTGGGAAACTAGCACCCCAGTCCAAGGCTGACTTTGCCTTTCTCTTGCATGGTTACTACCATCTTAAGCAGGATAATGGAGTTATGGCTATCGTCCTTCCCCACGGTGTTCTTTTCCGTGGAAATGCTGAAGGAACCATTCGCAAGGCCTTGTTAGAAGAAGGTGCCATTGATACGGTTATCGGTCTACCTGCTAATATCTTCTTTAATACCAGCATTCCGACCACGGTTATCATTCTCAAAAAGAACCGTACCAATCGGAGCCTACTGAAAAAGTCATTAAATTGATGGCTTTTTTGTTATACTAGAGATGAGGTGAAATAATGCTTGATAATCAGTTAACTATGGATGTCAGTCCTTATTCTAGTT
>CABTZI010000029.1:0-11364 GCA_902489265.1 uncultured Streptococcus sp. | reverse complement strand
TCTTTCTAATGAGTTGTTTGATCGCTTTTCATTATAGGTCATATGGGACTTTTTTTCTACACAAAAAAGGCTCCATAATATCCATAGGGGGTTACCCACTACAAATATTATAGAGCCTTTTATAATTTATTCTTCATCTGGTGTGAGGATCATTGGAATGATGATTGGTTCACGTTCAGTATTTTCGTAAAGGAATGGTCGAATGGCGTTTACGATAGCGCCATTGACAGACTGGACGCTAGCATCTTTGTTTTTCAAAGCGATGCGAATAGCATTGAAAAGGATGCGTTGGCTTTGGCGAATCAAGTCGCCAGACTCTCTCATGTAGACAAATCCACGGCTGAGAATATCTGGTCCAGATAGAATCATCTGAGACTTGAAGTCAACGGTTGCGACAGCTAGAACGACACCGTCTTCAGATAAATCACGACGATCTTTGAGGACAGCAGCGCCGATTTCACCGATACGATTTCCATCGACATAGATATCCTGAGCGTTGAAATGACCAGCGATGCGGGCAGAATTTGCAGTGAGGGCAAGCACATCACCATTGCTCATGATAAAGATATTGTCCTTCTCTACGCCAGTATCTACGGCAAGTCCAGCATGGACTTTCTGCATGCGGTATTCACCGTGAACAGGCATGAAGTATTTTGGCTTGATGAGGCGGAGCATGAGTTTTTGCTCTTGTTGGCCACCGTGTCCAGATGTATGGATATTGTTAATCTTACCATGGATAACTTCAACCCCAGCTTCAGAAATGATGTTAATCAATTTGTTGACGCTAGTGGTGTTTCCTGGAATTGGGCTAGATGAGAAGATAACGGTATCACCAGGCTGGAGTTGCACTTGACGGTGAGTTCCGTTAGCGATACGAGAGAGGGCTGCCATAGGCTCACCCTGACTACCTGTACAGAGGATAAGAATCTCACCTGCAGGGTAATCTTTGATTTCATTTGGCTCGATGAAGGTTCCCTTAGGAGCCTTGATGTAACCAAGCTCAATCCCGTTGACAATGGCCTTTTCCATAGAGCGCCCAAAGACTGCGATTTTACGACCAGTCTTAACAGCAGCTTCCGTTGCTTGCTGGAGACGGAAGATATTTGAGGCAAAGGATGCAAAGATGATACGTCCTTCGATACCTTGGATAATCTTCATGATCGACTGGCCGACAACCTTTTCAGAGTTTGTAAAGGTTGGCACTTCAGCATTGGTCGAGTCAGAGAGTAGGCAAAGCACTCCGTCTTCACCTAGGGCTGCCATACGGTGCACGGCTGCAGGTTCCCCAACTGGTGTAAAGTCGAACTTGAAGTCACCTGTACAAACGATTTTCCCTTGAGGTGTATGGATGACGATTCCCAATGGCTCTGGAATAGAGTGAGTGGTTCTAAAGAAAGTTGCCTTGAGATTTTTAAAGGTCAACTCAGTATTGTGGTTTATTTCGTAAAGTTTGGCGTTGCGCAAGAGGCCGTGTTCTTCGAGTTTCCCACGGATCAAAGCCAAGGCAAGCGGTCCAGCATAGATAGGGACATTTGCTTGCTTGAGCAGGAATGGAATCCCACCGATGTGGTCCTCGTGTCCGTGGGTAATCAAAACAGCCTTGACGCGGTCGATATTGTCTACGATGTAAGAATAATCAGGAATGACATAGTCGATACCAAGCAAGTCATCTTCTGGGAATTTAATCCCAGCATCGACGATGATAATCTCGTCTTGGTATTCAATCCCATATGTATTTTTCCCGATTTCTCCCAGACCACCGATGGCAAAAACGCCGACTTCTTCAGGTTTAAGAGTGTAGGCCATATTAGAACTCCGTAATTTCGAAGGCGCCAGTTTCTTTTTCGTAATCTAGCAATTTGTCAGACAAGAGTTCGATAAACTCGATGTTGTACTCTGGGCGATTTTCTTCGACAAGTTGGCGAGCAGCGATACGACCCTCAAGTTCTGAGCTAGCATCGATGTCTAGGTAAAGTGCGCGTGTAGTTTCACGGCGTGGGCTACGTTCTTTTGTTTCTTGATAAAAAACTTTGTAAATCATATAGTTCCTTTCTATTTACAGGTCAGCTTATTCCAAACTTTTAGCATAGATTTGCTTGATTTCATTCCATTTTGTGTCTAGATTGACCTTGATTCGTTACAATTATTTCAATTATACCACAAAATGAAAAATTAGTAAAAGACAGAAACGAGAAAGTCAGGGGACGATTTCTTTAGTAAGCGCTTGCAAAAACAAAGAAAATATGTTATCTTGATAATGGAAGTGAAATTTATCGCTTGTCATAATTCCATATAGTTTGTAAGTTAAGGAGGTTGCTCTATGTATAACTTATTTGCTTTTGCTATCGGAGCTCGCTTGGTGGCTTTTATTGTTTTTGTTGCTTGCGTTTATGCGGGAAATCTTCTATTTGCTAAACTGGAACGACGACAAACCAAGTTCTTGTGGAAAATTACCTTTGTGACTCTCTACTCGCTTTTTCTCCTCCTCGTAACCTATGTCGTTTGGTTTGTATTTTACTTTGGATTAAATGCTTAGATGCCCTGCTCATGCTGGGGCATTTTTGTTTGGGGGTAAAGAAAATTCCCATGTGCCAGCTTTTGTAGTATAATAGTAAGCAGACAAAAAGATAGGAATGTGTTATGAAAGTATTAGCTTTTGATACGTCCAGCAAGGCTCTTTCTCTCGCTATTTTAGAGGACAAGCAGGTTCTTGCCGAGACGACGATTAATATTAAGAAAAATCACAGTATTACCCTCATGCCTGCCATCGATTTTTTGATGGCAAGTTTAGATTGGACACCCAAGGACTTGGATCGAATCGTGGTGGCTGAAGGACCGGGTAGCTACACGGGCTTGCGAATTGCGGTAGCCACTGCTAAGACGCTGGCTCATACTCTGAACATTGAGTTAGTTGGTATGTCTAGCCTCTTGGCTCTGGTGCCCTACCAACAAGAAGGCTTGTTTGTCCCTTTGATGGATGCGCGTCGCAATAATGTTTATGCAGGATTTTATGAAAATGCTAAATCTGTCATGCCAGAAGAGCACCTGCCCTTTGAGCGAGTGATTGAGTTAATCAAGGGGGCTAGTCAGGTAACCTTTGTCGGAGAAGTTGGCCCCTTTGTGGAGCAGATTCAAGAACATTTACCAAGGACTAATTACAAAGAAACCTTGCCTAATGCAGCCAATCTAGCTCTTTGGGCCTGGGACAAGGAAGCAGACTCCTTGCATGATTTTGTGCCGAATTACCTCAAGCGTGTCGAGGCTGAGGAAAACTGGCTCAAGAACCACACCGAGTCTGGCGAGTCCTACATTAAACGCCTATGATAGAAATCAAACGAATCCAACAACAGCCTGACCTAGCTCAAGCCATCTACGCTGTTATGGCAGCTGTTTACCCAGTCAGTCCTTGGACGCTGGAGCAAATCCAAGCAGACCTGGCTCAAGACCAGACTTGGTATGCTATGGCTTATGATGGGGCAGAAGTGATTGGATTTCTAGCTGTGCAGGAAAATATCTTTGAGGCAGAAGTCTTGCAAATCGCTGTCAAAGGAGCCTATCAGGGTCAGGGAATTGCGTCATCCTTGTTTTCTCAATTGCCGACAGATAAGGAGATTTTCCTCGAAGTCAGAAAATCAAATCACCGAGCGCAAGCATTTTACAAGAAAGAAAAAATGGCAGTCATCGCGGAGAGAGGAGCCTACTACCATGATCCAGTCGAGGACGCCATCATCATGAAGAGAGAAATAGATGAAGGATAGATATATTTTAGCATTTGAGACATCCTGTGATGAGACCAGTGTCGCCGTCTTGAAAAACGACGATGAGCTCTTGTCCAATGTCATTGCTAGTCAAATTGAGAGTCACAAACGTTTTGGGGGCGTAGTGCCTGAAGTAGCCAGTCGTCACCATGTCGAGGTCATTACAGCCTGTATCGAGGAGGCTCTGGCAGAAGCAGGGATTACCGAAGAGGACGTGACAGCTGTGGCTGTTACCTATGGACCAGGCTTGGTCGGAGCCTTGCTAGTTGGCTTGTCAGCTGCTAAGGCCTTTGCTTGGGCACATGGACTTCCACTTATCCCTGTTAACCACATGGCTGGTCACCTCATGGCAGCTCAGAGCGTGGAGCCTTTGGAGTTTCCCTTGCTAGCCCTCTTGGTCAGCGGTGGACACACAGAGTTGGTTTATGTTTCTGAGGCTGGTGACTACAAGATTGTTGGGGAAACGCGAGATGACGCGGTTGGTGAGGCCTATGATAAGGTCGGCCGTGTCATGGGCTTGACCTATCCTGCCGGTCGTGAGATTGACGAGCTAGCTCATCAGGGACAGGATATTTATGATTTTCCTCGTGCCATGATTAAGGAAGATAATCTGGAGTTTTCATTTTCAGGTTTGAAATCTGCCTTTATCAATCTTCACCATAATGCCGAGCAAAAGGGAGAAAGCTTGTCCACAGAGGATTTGTGTGCTTCCTTCCAAGCGGCAGTTATGGACATTCTCATGGCTAAAACCAAGAAAGCCTTGGAGAAATACCCTGTTAAAACCTTAGTCGTGGCAGGTGGTGTGGCAGCCAATAAAGGCCTCAGAGAACGCCTAGCAACTGAAATCACTGACGTCAAGGTCATCATTCCACCTCTACGCCTCTGCGGAGACAATGCAGGTATGATTGCCTATGCCAGCGTTAGCGAGTGGAACAACGAAAACTTTGCAAACTTGGACCTCAATGCCAAACCAAGTCTTGCTTTTGATACGATGGAATAAAATGGAGTCTGTCTGATTACAATCAGCAGACTTTTTTCTCTTTCCTGAATGTGTTATAATAGTCCATGCTGTGGCTGGAATTGATTCAGCCTATTTATTAAGACAATATGAGGAGAAAGATGAAAGAAAAAGGATTTTGGGAGGGGGCGCAGGCAGCTATGCCAACGGCTCTGGGTTATGTCAGTATCGGACTGGCCTGTGGGATTATCGGTGCGCCCTATGTGACACCTGTTGAGATGGGCTTGATGAGCCTCTTTGTTTATGCTGGGAGTGCCCAGTTTGCCATGCTGGCACTGATTGCGGTTCAAGCACCTGTGGCAGCTATTGCTATGACGGTCTTTTTGATTAATTTGCGTCTCTTTTTGTTGAGTTTGCATGCGTCAACTTATTTCCGTCATACCAGTCTCTGGCAAAATATCGGTATGTCTAGTCTCTTGACTGATGAGACTTATGGCGTTTTGATGGGCGAATTGGCCCATGCAGACAAGGTCAATCCTATGTGGATGCACGGAAACAATCTCAACAGCTATGTGGCTTGGTTTGTGGGAACAGTAGTCGGAACGGCTCTGGGTGGTCTGCTACCAAATCCAGAAATCTTTGGATTGGATTTTGCCCTGGTTGGGATGTTCATTGGAATTTTTGCTTCGCAATTCCAGATTATGCAAAGACGGATTCCTGTCCGCAATCTGCTCGTTATCCTAGCAGTTGTTGCGGTGTCCTTCTTTTTGCTCTTGACAGTGGTGTCTCAGTCACTAGCTGTTCTGTTTGCGACCTTGCTAGGTTGTACAATGGGGGTGGTTTTAGATGGTCAGTAAGTATCTTTTATTAGCAGTTATTTTCTCTGGCTTGGTGACTTGGATTCCCCGTATGATTCCCTTCATCTTGGTCAAGTATAAGGGCTTGCCTGCGATCGTTGAACGTTTTTTGAAGTTCTTGCCCGTTTCTATTATCTTTGCCTTGATTCTTTCAAGCGTAGTGATAGGTAAGGTTGGTAGCCTGCCTCAAATTAAATGGCTGGACTTCTTAGCTGTCTTTCCAACAGCTTGGGTAGCCTTTCGTTACCGCAATCTGGTCGGCACAGTTCTCTTTGGAGTAGTCTTGATTGCCGTCTTGCGTTTGGTCTTTTAAATTAGCCATAAAAAAAACTTATCACAGAGATAGATATCATATAATGGCATAAATGCTCTTTTTCTGTTAAGATTATAAGGTATTCTATTTTGGAGGAAATGAAATGAAAAAAATCGTTAAATACTCATCTCTTGCTGCCCTTGCTCTTGTTGCTGCAGGTGTGTTAGCAGCTTGCTCAGGCGGTGCTAAGAAAGAAGGAGCAACAGCTAGCAAGAAAGAAATTATCGTTGCAACTAATGCTACACCAAAACCATTCAACTATGAAGAAAATGGCGAATTGACTGGTTACGAGATTGAAGTGGTTCGCGCTATCTTTAAAGACTCTGACAAGTATGATGTCAAGTTTGAGAAGACAGAGTGGTCAGGAGTCTTTGCAGGACTTGATGCTGACCGTTACAATATGGCTGTTAGCAACATCAGCTACACTAAAGAACGTGCTGAAAAATACCTTTATGCAGCTCCAACTGCTAAAAACCCTAACGTTCTTGTAGTGAAAAAAGATGACCCTAGCATCAAATCGCTTGATGATATCGGTGGAAAATCAACAGAAGTTGTTCAAGGGACAACATCTGCTAAACAGCTAGAAGACTACAACAAACAACATTCAGATAATCCAACTGTCCTAAAGTATACTAAAGCGGACTTCCAACAAATCATGGGACGCTTGAGCGATAGCCAGTTTGACTACAAGATTTTTGATAAAATTGGTGTTGAAACAGTCATCAAGGACCAAGGTTTGGACAACTTGAAAGTGATTGAACTTCCAAGCGACCAACAACCTTACGTTTACCCACTTCTTGCCAAAGGTCAAGATGAGTTGAAATCATTTGTAGACAAACGTATCCAAGAACTCTACAAAGATGGAACTCTTGAAAAATTGTCTAAACAATTCTTCGGAGACACTTATCTACCAGCAGAAGCTGATATTAAATAATTTCTTGAAATCATCCATTCTAATTATGATGGATGATTTCTCAGTTTCTAGGGATATAGTTTTAAACTATATATCTGCCTATCTAATAACAATTTGTGCAATCAAACAAATTGTGAGATACTAGTACGGTATTATTTTTAAGGAGATAGAATCATGAAAATTAAAAAATGGCTTGGTGTAGCAGCCCTTGCTACAGTCGCAGGTTTGGCTCTTGCAGCTTGCGGAAACTCAGAAAAGAAAGCAGACAATGCAACAACTATCAAAATCGCAACTGTTAACCGTAGCGGTTCTGAAGAAAAACGTTGGGACAAAATCCAAGAATTGGTTAAAAAAGACGGAATCACTTTGGAATTTACAGAGTTCACAGACTACTCACAACCAAACAAGGCAACTGCTGATGGTGAAGTAGACTTGAACGCTTTCCAACACTACAACTTCTTGAACAACTGGAACAAAGAAAACGGGAAAGACCTTGTAGCGATTGCAGATACTTACATCTCTCCAATCCGTCTTTACTCAGGTTTGAATGGAAGTGACAACAAGTACACTAAAGTAGAAGACATCCCAGCAAACGGAGAAATCGCTGTACCAAACGATGCTACAAACGAAAGCCGTGCGCTTTACTTGCTTCAATCAGCTGGCTTGATTAAATTGGACGTTTCAGGAACTGCTCTTGCAACTGTTGCTAACATCAAAGAAAATCCAAAGAACTTGAAAATCACTGAATTGGACGCTAGCCAAACAGCTCGTTCATTGTCATCAGTTGACGCTGCCGTAGTAAACAATACCTTCGTTACAGAAGCAAAATTGGACTACAAGAAAGCACTTTTCAAAGAACAAGCTGATGAAAATTCAAAACAATGGTACAACATCATCGTTGCGAAAAAAGATTGGGAAACATCACCTAAGGCTGATGCTATCAAGAAAGTAATCGCAGCTTACCACACAGATGACGTGAAAAAAGTTATCGAAGAAACATCAGACGGTTTGGATCAACCAGTTTGGTAATAAGAAACAGGGAGGTGGGAGAGAAAATTCCACCTCTTGCTTTTGTATAGAGCAGGGATTGTAAAGAAGACTATAGGTTCATAGAAAGGTAGAGAGAATATGGTTTTTCCTAGTGAACAAGAACAGATTGAAAAATTTGAAAAGGATCATGTGGCCCAGCATTATTTTGAGGTTTTGCGTACCTTGATTTCTAAGAAGTCGGTCTTTGCCCAACAGGTGGGTCTCAAAGAAGTTGCCAACTATCTGGGTGAGATTTTTAAGCGTGTTGGGGCTGAAGTGGAGATTGATGAGACTTATACGGCGCCTTTTGTCATGGCACATTTCAAGAGTTCGCGTCCAGATGCCAAGACCCTGATTTTCTATAACCACTATGACACTGTGCCAGCGGACGGGGATCAGGTCTGGACAGAGGATCCCTTTACGCTTTCGGTCCGCAATGGTTTCATGTATGGGCGTGGGGTTGACGATGACAAGGGTCATATCACAGCTCGTTTGAGTGCTTTGAGAAAATATATGCAACACCATGATGACCTGCCTGTCAATATCAGTTTTATCATGGAGGGAGCGGAGGAATCGGCTTCAACAGACCTAGATAAGTATCTGGAAAAACATGCGGATAAACTCCGTGGAGCGGATTTGTTGGTCTGGGAACAAGGAACCAAAAATGCTTTGGAACAGCTGGAAATTTCTGGTGGAAATAAGGGGATTGTGACCTTTGATGCCAAGGTTAAAAGTGCTGATGTGGATATCCACTCTAGTTATGGTGGGGTTGTGGAGTCAGCTCCCTGGTACCTCCTTCAAGCCCTACAGTCTCTTCGTGCCGCAAATGGTCGTATCTTGGTTGAAGGTTTGTACGAAGAAGTACAAGAGCCAAATGAACGTGAATTGGCCTTGGTGGATACCTATGCCCAACGAAATCCAGGGGAAATCAGCCAGATTTATGGTTTGGAATTGCCTCTCTTACAAGAGGACCGTGCAGCCTTTCTAAAACGGTTCTTTTTCGAGCCAGCTCTTAATATCGAAGGGATTCAGTCAGGTTATCAAGGACAAGGAGTCAAAACGATTTTGCCTGCAGAAGCCAGCGCTAAGCTAGAGGTTCGTTTGGTTCCTGGCCTAGAACCGCATGATGTTCTGGAAAAAATTCGGAAACAGCTAGACAAAAATGGCTTTGATAAGGTAGAATTATACTATACCTTGGGAGAGATGAGCTATCGAAGCGATATGAGCGCGCCAGCCATTCTTAATGTGATCGAGTTGGCCAAGAAATTCTATCCACAGGGCGTTTCAGTCTTGCCGACGACAGCGGGGACAGGGCCTATGCATACGGTCTTTGATGCCCTAGAGGTGCCAATGGTGGCCTTCGGTCTAGGAAATGCCAATAGTCGAGACCACGGTGGAGATGAGAATGTGCGAATCGCCGATTATTACACCCATATTGAATTAGTAGAGGAGCTGATTAGAAGCTATGAGTAGAGATATTATCAAGTTAGATCAGATCGATGTGACTTTTCATCAGAAGAAGAGAACCATCACAGCGGTCAAGGATGTGACTATTCACATCCAAGAAGGGGATATCTACGGAATCGTTGGATATTCTGGAGCAGGTAAATCAACCCTTGTACGGGTAATTAACCTCTTGCAAAAACCATCTGCAGGGAAAATCACCATTGACGACGATGTGATTTTTGATGGCAAGGTGACCTTGACGGCAGAGCAGTTGCGTCGTAAACGTCAAGATATCGGAATGATTTTCCAGCATTTTAACCTGATGAGCCAAAAGACAGCAGAGGAGAATGTGGCTTTTGCCCTCAAACACTCTGGACTCAGCAAGGAAGAAAAGAAGGCTAAAGTAGCCAAGTTGTTGGACTTGGTTGGTTTGGCGGACCGTGCTGAAAACTACCCTTCACAACTATCTGGAGGGCAAAAACAGCGTGTGGCCATTGCGCGTGCCTTGGCAAATGATCCAAAAATCTTGATTTCAGACGAGTCAACTTCTGCCCTTGACCCTAAGACAACCAAGCAGATTTTGACCTTGTTGCAAGATTTGAACCAAAAATTAGGCTTAACTGTTGTCTTGATTACGCATGAAATGCAGATTGTCAAAGACATTGCCAACCGTGTGGCAGTTATGCAGGATGGGCATTTGATTGAGGAGGGTAGTGTTCTTGAAATCTTCTCAGATCCTAAACAACCTTTGACTCAAGACTTTATCTCAACAGCCACAGGTATTGACGAAGCTATGGTCAAGATTGAGAAGCAAGAAATCGTGGAACACTTGTCTGAAAACAGCCTTTTGGTGCAGCTCAAGTATGCAGGTGCTTCAACAGACGAGCCGCTTTTGAATGAATTGTACAAGCGTTACCAAGTAACGGCTAATATTCTCTATGGAAATATTGAAATCCTCGATGGAACTCCTGTTGGAGAATTGGTGGTGGTCTTATCAGGTGAAAAAGTAGCGTTGGCAGGTGCCCAAGAAGCCATTCGTCAAGCAGGCGTACAGCTAAAAGTATTGAAGGGAGGACAGTAAGATGGAATCATTGATTCAAACCTATTTGCCAAATGTCTATAAGATGGGCTGGGCTGGTCAAGCAGGCTGGGGAACAGCCATCTACCTAACCCTTTATATGACAGTTCTTTCTTTCATCATCGGAGGTTTCTTGGGGCTTGTTGCAGGGCTCTTCCTTGTCTTGACAGCGCCAGGTGGTGTCTTGGAAAATAAGGTCGTTTTCTGGATTTTGGATAAAATCACCTCTATTTTCCGTGCGGTGCCATTTATTATTCTCTTGGCAGTCTTGTCACCCTTCTCTCATCTAATCGTAGGAACAAGTATCGGACCAAATGCGGCTATTGTACCCCTATCTTTTGCAGTCTTTGCCTTCTTTGCCCGTCAGGTGCAGGTTGTCTTGGCTGAGCTAGATGGCGGTGTCATTGAGGCGGCTCAAGCGAGCGGAGCGACTTTCTGGGATATCGTGGGTGTTTACCTATCAGAAGGTCTTCCAGATTTGATCCGTGTGACGACTGTGACCTTGATTTCCCTTGTTGGTGAAACAGCTATGGCTGGTGCGGTTGGAGCTGGTGGTATCGGTAACGTAGCCATCGCTTATGGATTTAACCGCTACAATCACGATGTGACGATTTTGGCAACCATTATTATCATTTTGATTATCTTTGCAATCCAATTCTTGGGAGACTTCTTGACTAAGAAATTGAGTCATAAATAAAAAGATCTAGGCAATCTGTACATCATTCATAGGAGTTGTCGTTATAGTCAAGACTTGAAATTTTCTGTACTGGTTGCTATCAACCGTTACTTTTATGAGTAAGAGAGTTAAGAATTGTGGGGAGTCAATATGCAAAATCTGGGAGAAGTTTTTAAAGAATTGAGAAAGAGTCGGAATGTATCTCTACAGGAGGCGACGGGAGGAGAGTTTACTTATTCCATGCTGAGCAAATTTGAGCGTGGAGAAGCAGACCTATCATCTATGAAATTGATTACTGCCTTAGATAACATCCACTCTGATTTGAATGAATTTATG
>CABTZI010000028.1:0-11441 GCA_902489265.1 uncultured Streptococcus sp. | reverse complement strand
TTTGCTCTTTGATTTTCATTGAGTATCAGATTTAAGAAATTAACTTCCTCGTCTCCAGAAAATCGCTAAGACAATCATGGAACCTAGTACTGCCGGAATAATGGCAGTTCCTGCTATTATCGGTCCCCAAGTCCCAAAAAGCAAGTGGCCTATAAAGGCACCAATCCAGCCGAGAAACATTTTTCCAAAACATCCCATGCGTTCTCCACGATTGGTCAGAGTACCTGCTAAAAATCCCACTAGGAGACCAACGAACATACTTCCTATCATTTTTGCTCCTTAATTTGCCCAATCTCCGTTACGGAAGAGTGGTACACGTGTTCCATCCTCACGGATACCATCGATATCCATTTGGTTAGAACCAATCATAAAGTCCACGTGAACATCTGAACGGTTAAGCCCCGCAGCTTCAAGCTCCTCTTCGCTCATCTCCGCTCCACCAACAACGCTAGTCGCATAGGCTGCACCGATAGCCAAGTGGTTTGAAGCATTCTCATCGAAAAGGGTATTAAAGAAGGTAATGCCTGACTGGGAAATTGGGCTTGGATCTGGTACCAAGGCACATTCACCCAAGGCACGCGCGCCCGCGTTTTCAAAGACAAGATCTTTCATGACCTGATCACCCTTTTCAGCAGTGATATCTACGATTTGTCCATCCTTAAAGGTCACCTTAATGCCTTCGATGATATTTCCGTTATAGCTAAGTGGTTTTGTAGAAGTGACATAACCATCTGCACAACGGAAGTCAGGCGCTGTGAAGACTTCCTCTGTCGGCATATTTGGCAAGAATCCTTCGCCCTGTGCATTGATAGCACCAGCTGATTCCCAAACATGGTTCTTCGGCAAGCCAAGGATCAAATCGGTCCCTGGCGCTGAGTAGTGAAGGGCTGAAAATTGTTCTTTATTGAGCATATCGGCCTTACTCTTGAGAATAGCTGCATGCTCTTCCCAAGCCTTAACAGGATCTTCTTCATAAACTCGACAAGTTTTGAAGATTTGGTCCCAAAGGAGATCAACTGCTTCTTCATCACTCGCAGCATTTGGAAAGACTTTCTTAGCCCATTCAAGTCCAGCAGCGGCTGCTACAGTCCAACTAACCTTGTTAGATTGAGTTGCGATTCGCATTGGCTTCATGGCAAGTCCCATAGCTTTGGCAGAAGCTGATAGCTTGTCAGCATCCACTCCGTTCAAGGAACCTGGATCAGATGAGCGAACTCCAAGACGGCTAGCCTTGTTCTCCAAGAGATAGTTCATCTCAGCAATCTTGTATTCTGGCACATTGTCCAAACGCTCCATCGGCGCATGGAGAAATTTTTCACGGTTAATGACATCATCTGTCCAGTGAACAATAACCTCATGCGCACCCAAGGCATAAGCTTCCTTCACGATTAAATGCGCCAACTCACGTTGCTCCACATCGATAGAAAGAGCCAAAGTGTGACCAGGCTGCACGTTAATTCCGTTCGCAACCAACAATTTCGCATATTTTTCTAGATTTTCTTTAAAATTTGGTAAAACCATTCTGTTTTCTCTTTCCTATTTTTATTTTTCTTTCAAAGCAAAAAATATTCCTGCTAAAGCAATAGCACCTGACAAGAGTGCTGTTGATAGAAGAATTGTCTGATCAGCAAGTTCTAGCTGATAGTCAAAAAATTTTGAGCTGGTTTGTCTTTTACAAAATCCTTCCCTTACTAGTATATCACATATATTGGTATTTTAAAAAACAAGCTTACTGAAGCTTGTTTTAATTAGCTATTACAAAAATTTTGTACATACCTTTCCACTTCTTTTTCCATAGATTGAATCTCACCAATATCCCATCTATTTTTTTTAGAAGTTATCTTTGCCATCATCTGTAATTTTAAACTCTGACGATGGAATATCCCTTCTCTTTCCCATTGTTCCAATTTAGCCTCTGGATAGGAGTTGCCAAACCTGGAGTTCTGACTATCGGTAATGATACAAAGATTCCCAAAGGAATGTAAAAATTCAGCAGGTAATTGGCTCTCTCCATCATGTCCATTTGGATTCTGAGGATACCAATGTTCTATGGAGCGACGATAAGCAAATTTAAAATTCTCAAATAACTTAATATCGTAATCTTTCTTCAATTCTTCACGATTTTGCCATAAAACATAATCTACAAAGTTAAAAGCATAAACGGGAATTGCCCCATATTTTTTGATAGTTTTATCTTCGGTAAACAATCTTTCCTCAGCATATCTCACTGCCATTTTTTCAAGAAAATCCTTAAACTGACTAGCAAATTCTGTTTGATTTAACTCTTCAATATGGTTAAACAAGAATTGCAAGATTTCATATAACCAACGACTATCACGATTGGCAGTAAAGGTCACAGCGAACATGGATTGGAGGAGGATAATATTTTTGTTTAAATTCTCAAAAGTATTTTTTTGAAAATTAATTCGAACATATCCTTGATATGTCTCATACTGACCTCGTTTTATTTGCCATTCGGTTTCATTTTCTAATTGGACATTTTTTACGATAAACGTATCAAATATATGCTTCATAGTCAGAAGTAGTTGCCCAAATTGTTGGACCCATTCTCTATCTCGTCGTTCAATTTCAAAAATTTTCAATAATTTTTTATCATCAAATGTAGTTTCATCATTTCCTTCCATGATGAAAAAAACTTGAAGTAAAAATGTTGGAAAATCAATTACAGTCGTATAATTTGAAATATCTGCTCCATTATTTACTAAGCTACTACTTTCATATTTTGTCTGAGTAATTGCATCTAGTAAACTTCCTTGCTCAATTTTTTTTACTCTTATTTTCTCAAATACACTTTCCAATTTGAAGTTAGTAGATTCTTTACCAAAAATTCTCTCCCCCTCTTCATCAGTATTTTTTGGTCTACTTCGGATTTGAAAAGCTTTCATTACCGGCTTATCAAACTCTGCACAGGCATCCCAAATTCTTGCAAACTTTTGCGCCATTTCTTGATCTGTACCGAACTTAGCCATCATTTGCGCCTTAAGAATCTCATGAGCTTCTAGTTGTTCTCCACGAGAGTTGAAACGTTCGAAATAAAGATTTAAATCTAAATCCTCAGGAAGTATACTCCGAAAAATGATGACATTCTCAAAAAGATAATCGACGAAAGACTGAGAATCAATACGGCGCTCCTCTAGCACTTTTTTCAATGCATCTTTAGCATATCCGTAGCCTCTAGTCAGCTCATTTTCATCGTCCTCTGAAATTTCTTGCTTGGTAAATAGATATTGAATATTCTCATTTGATTTCTTCCTAGCTGGGAATTTAAGATTGACAGCTTTCAATCTATCGAAACCAAACTCATGCTTCAAAGCTAAGGCAATCAAATTAAGAGCTGTTGTCCGTTGTTGCCCATCTATGATTTTGAAAATGTCCTTCTCTTTATTAACAACTAATGTTCCAATATAGTAATTGTCTCTATTTTCTTGAAAAGCATCTGCTACGTCATTCAATAACTGTTCAATCTCATCATAAGTCCAAGCAAAATTTCTCTGATAAAGAGGAATAGCGTAGGTATCTTCATTTAACAAACGATTCACTGATAAACTTATATGTGTTTCTACCATTTATCTTTTTCCTCTTCTATAATCTTGTCCACAGTATAATTTTCAAATAGCTCTCTATCTATCTTGATCATGAAATCATTCGGAGTGACAGCATGAGATAAAAGTTGAAATAGCTTTTGAGCCTCTTTTTGTCTAAACCTTCCACCAGCAGCGTATTTCCCTACCGTTGCATCATATATTGCTTTAGACTTAACTCTAGGGTAATAAGACCAAATAAACAAGGTCTCTACTATCTCTTTTGATAGCTCATCTTTTCCAAATCTATCTGCAAAAAGCGAGCAAATATTTAGGAATATATTGTGACACTTGAGGTAGCGTCCTTTTGAGCTATTGTAAATATTCAACATACCTTCTGGGTAAGCTAGATTTTTTTCTTCTCCCTCTGACTCATTGGAGACTCGTAACTTTTTATTTAAAACTTTTTTATGCTCTTTAATGGTAAAATGGACCGATTCAATATACTCAAAAAATTTACTTCCATCAATGATTGGCATAGTAATGGACATGGGGAGTTTTTCAATATGACGATACAATTCTAGATATGGAAAGTTCTGATTCAAATCAACGCCTTTAAAATCGTCAATAAAATCCTCTGTAAAACGGAGATAAGATCCATAACGTTTGTTTGTTAATCCTGTCTCTCCTCGCGACCAACGTCTCATACGGAAAAGATGTTTATCAAACAACTCTTTGAGACTTAAATCTTTATCTTCTACAAATTGCTCCCATTTTTCAACAATCTTTTCATCTTCGAAATCTTGCTTGCGAAGATGATAGGCTTTGAGCAAATCATGAGGTTCTAAAGATTTTCCACGATTATTCTGAGAATCAAATAGCTGAAAGGCCTCTGATAATCGTTCCTGTGGCATAGTAATCACGGAGACAGAACAATTTTCCAATAAAAAATTGCAAATATCTTTTGCCTGATTTTCACCAACCAATTGAGTTAAATTTTCCCACTCATTATAATTTTCACTCGCATGATAGCAAGATAGCTCTCCAAATTCAGCACTCAGCAGTTGATTAGCACCCTTATAATTCTCTAAATCATCTAATAAATGAAGAAACAAGGAAATAGAAATTAGCCGTTGCTGTCCATCGACAATATCTAAGTATCTATCATTTTCATGCAAGATAACGGAACCAATCTGATATTCCTTTTTCCCCATAGCATCTCGTAAATCATAAAAAAGATTACGGATATGTTTTCTGTTCCATTTATATGGTCTTTGATAAGAAGGAATCCGCAAATTCCCTTTTTTCAATAGTTCTCCAACCTTTTTAGAAGTAAATTGAATAGTCATTTTATCCTCATCTATATTTATCTATCATTTCTTTAACTGTTTGCTTCATATCCTCTACTAAAATTCGAGGAGACAAAACAGTAACTGCTTCCCCTTGCCCCAGCAACCAGCGTTTAAGCCCCGGTGTGTGCTGACTTTCAAACTTAAAATGAGTCCAATCGCCATTTTTCCCAACTATTTTTGCATTTGGAAATTGATCCATCACAATCGTCGGATCGTACAAATACTCGATTTCAATACTGATTTTCTTCCCGATAAAAGCATCTACTCTCTCGTTACGAATGTCACCATCCCTAAATTTATCTCGATAAGAAATAGAGGGTTTCTCTATACCACTAAGAGACCATGACTGGATGCGGTCTACTCTTAAAGTAATATAAGTAGCATGTTTCAACTGGTAAACAACTAGATAGAAATAATGACTATCATAATAAAGAGAGACTGGCAAAACAGTCTGCCTCTTAGAAGATTCAGAATAAGGTTTTTGATAGATAATATCTAGAACCTGTTCATTCATAATGGCTTCTGATAAATTCCAAATTTTCTCTATTCTATTTTGTTGATCCGTTAAGGGAGCATAGTTAAGCTTTTCACTGCCAATAATCTGCTCAATTTCTTTCTGATCATCACGGGGAACTAAGACAAGTAATTTATTTAGTAAGCTAGCAATTTCTGGTCTGTTCAGTGCTCGATTTTCCAATAAAATCTTTGAAATAACGAGAATATCCTTTTTATTAAAAACTGACTTACTTGCTAAACAATACTTATTCGTTTTACGATTATAAAGCAAATCTCCACTATAACTGGTGTTACTAGATAAAATATCACGGAGTAGTGAAAAATCTCTCTGTATCGTCTTTTCGCTAACCTCAAATTCCTGAGCCAATTGCTTTTTTCCTAACGGAGTCCCAAACTGTAAACGTAAAAAAATCGTTAGCAGTCTCTCTTGATCATTCATTTGCAATTTCCTTCTACATATTATTCAAACAATATTATTTCCAGTACATTTTTATCACTTCTATAGTCTAACTAGCACTTTATATTCAAAACGATTAAAGCAAAATAAACTAGCCCTTAGATGATTTCAACTGTACCACTATGCCAGATTCGAAGAACTCAACTACGGATTCAGCCATATTTTTTAAGTCTTCGGGTAAGCAGTCTGAATATACAATGAAGAGTTTGCTTCTTTTCTTATTCTCTTTGAATTGCTGCATCCAGTATTCCTGTACCCTTTGATCAGCCTCTCCCAAGAATTGAACTCCATCCAGAAAAATCAAATCATACTCTGTATACTCCATTTGCATTTTTATCCATTGACTATGTTTAGAAAAAATCAAATTATCTCTCACTCGATAATATGCAAGTGATGCTATTGGAGTAGCAGGTTTTATTTTAGTTAACGTATAAAACAAATGCCATCTGTCAGTCTCTGAAATACCGCAAATGTAAATACATTGAGAATCTTCTTTTAAGTCTATTTGTGGGAATCCGGTCCAATCACTCCCATCATCTTTCAAGCCTTTTTCAAAATTATAAATTTCCTCTTCAATTGACACATTAGAATTTAAAATTTCTTGATTCACCATATTATACTCTCTTTTCTTTTATTTTTAAGAGAATTATAACAAATCAAGTGGACATATTTTGTCCACTTGATCAAAATAAGCAATTTTTTAAAACAACTCATCAAACAAACTCAACTGGTTATCCTCTGGCATATTGCCGAGAATCCCCATTTCATCCATCTTTTCAACCAAGGTTGATGACAGTCCGCCACGCTTGCGCAACTCAGTTTTAGAGAGGAATTCCCCTTCTTTTCGAGCACGCACCAACTGCTTAGCAACGTTCTCTCCCAGACCATCCATTGCGACAAATGGTGGGATAAGAGTGTCTCCGTCAATGATGAATTCAGTCGCATCACTACGATAGAGGTCCAACTTGCCAAACTTAAAGCCACGTTCCCACATTTCATTGACAATCTCAAGAGTGGTATAGAGGTCAATCTCCACATTAGAGGCTTCATTGTTCTTCCGTTTTTCAGCGATTTCTTCCATTCTACGTTTGATGGCATCCAAGCCCGCACCCATGGTCTTGATATCAAAGGCCTTGGCACGGATTGAGAAGTAAGCACAGTAATAATAAATGGGATGGTGAACCTTGAAGTAGGCTACGCGCAAGGCCATCATAACGTAGGCTGCCGCATGAGCTTTAGGGAACATATATTTGATTTTCCCACAGGACTCTATATACCACTCTGGTACCTTGTTGGCCTTCATAGCTTCGATATAGCCATTTCTCTCCTCTTCGGAAATCTTCAACCACAAGCCCTTACGTACCCGTTCCATGATGGTAAAGGCCATCTTAGGTTCTAGACCAGCATGCATGAGGTAAACCATGATGTCGTCCCGACAACCGATAACAGTCGATAGGTCTGCTATTCCTTGCTTGATTAAATCCTGAGCATTTCCCAACCAGACATCCGTACCGTGGGACAGACCTGAGAGCTGAAGCAACTCCGCAAAAGTCGTCGGATGCGTCTCATCTACCATCCCACGTACAAAGTTGGTTCCAAATTCTGGAATCCCCAGCATACCTGTCGGAGTTCCGATTTGCTCAGGTGTCACTCCTAGCACATCAGTCCCAGAAAAGAGGGCCATTACGCCTTCGTCATCCATAGGAATTTCATTAGGGTCAATCCCAGACAAGTCCTGGAGTTTTCGAATCATGGTCGGATCATCATGTCCCAGCACATCGAGTTTGAGGACGTTCTCGTCAATATCATGGAAGTTAAAGTGAGTGGTCTGCCATTCAGCGGTCACGTCATCCGCTGGATACTGGACAGGCGTAAAGTCGTAGACATCCATGTAGTTAGGAATAACAACGATTCCCCCCGGGTGTTGACCTGTCGTCCGCTTGACACCAGCTGCACCTTGAGCTAGGCGTTCCACCTCTGCATCACGATAAAACTTGCCATAATCTCTCTCGTAACCCTTGACAAATCCATAGGCAGTCTTGGCAGCCACCGTACCAACCGTTCCTGCACGAAAGGCATATTCCTCACCAAAGATATCACGCACATCCAAGTGGGCGCTAGGCTGGTCTTCTCCCGAGAAGTTCAAGTCAATATCGGGAACCTTGTCCCCATCAAAACCAAGGAAGGTCTCGAAAGGAATATCTTGCCCATTTTTGCTGAGTTTGTGACCACAGTTTGGACAGTCCTTATTGGGCATATCAAAACCTGAACCGTAAGATCCATCGGTGATAAACTCACTATACTGACACTGACCACAGACATAGTGAGGAGAGAGAGGATTGACCTCTGTAATCCCAATCATGGTCGCAACAAAACTAGAACCGACAGACCCACGAGAACCAACCAAGTAACCCCGTTCATTGGAACGTTGTACCAGCATCTGCGATGCCAGATAAATCACGGCAAATCCATTCCCCAAAATGGAAGTCAATTCTTTTTCAATCCGCAAATCAACAATATCTGGCAGCGGATTTCCATAAATCTCAAAAGCTTTCTTGTAGGTCAGCTCAGCAACTGTTTCTTCAGCCTTGTCGATGAAAGGCGTGTATAAGTCACCCTTAACAACCTCAACGGGTTCAAAGATTTCTGCCAAGGCATTGGTGTTTTCAATAACCAGTTTCCGAGCTAAATCTTCTCCCAAGAAGGCAAATTCATCCAACATCTCATTAGTAGTTCTAAAATGAGCCTTGGGAAGAGGAGCTGGTTGGGCATGTTCACCATGACCAATAGTTCGGTTAATCATCGCCCCCTGTCCCAAACTACGGACAATAATTTCACGGTAAATTTCTTCTTCTGGTTCGATATAGTGGACATTTCCCGTAGCCAGAACGGGCTTACCAAGACGGTCTCCAACTTCTATCAAACTCTTGATAATAGTCTGGAGTTCCTCCATATCCTTGACCTGCTCCTTAGCAATCAAGGGAGCATAGATAGCCGGTGGCATGACCTCGATAAAGTCATAATACTTGGCCACCTCAACCGCCGCATCCACACCTTGGGAAACGACTGCATCAAAAACTTCACCTTCTGCACAGGCTGATCCTACAATCAAGCCCTCCCGATGAGCATCTAGAACAGTTCTTGGAATCCGTGGTACCCCTTCAAAGTACTTGGTATTAGACAAGGAAACCAGCTTAAAGATATTTTTTAGCCCTACCTGATTCTTGACATAAATAGTCGCATGCTTGATTCGAGCTTTTTTATAAGAGTCTGGACTAATCAAATCAATGTTTAGTCTAGCCAAGTCGGTCACACCATGTTTTTCTGCCACCTCTTTGATAAAGATGAAAAGCAGGCGACCTGTCGCTTCCGCATCGTAGTTGGCCATGTGGTGATGTTCCAAGGCCACACCAAAACGCTTGGTCAAAGGCCCCAAACCATGACGCTTATACTCAGGATAGAGATTTCTAGCAAACTCCAGCGTATCAATAACTGGTTGAGTAATCTTAGGCAGACCATGACGCTCATAGTTGGCATTCATAAAGCCAACGTCAAAGGTGGCATTGTGAGCAACTAAGACTGTATCCTTGCAAAATTCTTGGAATTCTTGCAAAACTTGTTCCAGTGGTTTGGCATTTTTGACATGGTCATCTGTAATACCAGTCAACTCCGTGGTAAAAGCTGACAAGGGATGTCCAGGATTGATAAATTCATCAAATTCAGCAATGACATTCCCCTTATACATCTTAGAGGCCGCAACCTGAATCAAGTCATTATAAATCGCTGATAGGCCCGTCGTTTCCACGTCAAAGACCACATAGGTCGCTTCCGACAAATCCATCTCCACTTCGTTATAAACGATAGGAACCCGGTCCTCCACAATGTTAGCTTCCATTCCATAGATTAGCTGAATTCCAGCTTTTTTGGCTGCCTTATAGCCATGTGGGAAGGACTGGACATTCCCGTGGTCCGTAATGGCAACAGCCTTGTGTCCCCACTTAGCAGCTGTCGCAACGATTTCTTCGACCTCTGGTAGAGCATCCATGGTCGACATATTAGTATGAGCATGAAACTCAACCCGACGCTCCCCTTCTGGCATCAAATCCTTCCGCTCATAGTGAACAACTTCCTGCACATCCTGCACATTCATAGTCAAATCGCGTGTGAAGTTATTCATCTCCACATTCCCACGAACTCGGAGCCAAGAATTTTTCTTGATTAGATCAAATTTCTGAGCCTCTTCCTCATTCTTAACCCACTTTTGCATCGAAAAACTTGAAGTGTAGTCCGTCATTTTAAAGTTGATCAAAACACGCCCTGTTCTGGTCACTTTTTGCTCCACATCAAACACAACCCCTTCAAAGACCAGACGATTCTCCTCCGTCGTCACTTCGATCATAGGAGTAATCTCTGCCTTATCCAGCTTTGGTTTAGCTACAGCTTTTTTCGCTTGAAAATCAAAGGCTGGTTTCTCTTCCGCTGGAGGAGGTGCCATCTGTTCTAGTTGTTCCATAGCACGGAGCGCTTCCTCATTAGCAGCTTGAACAATCTGCTCATTTTCAGCATGGAAGGCCTCTTCCTGCTCTTGAGTCAGCACATCATTTTTCTCTACTTGACAATTAAAAGTTGGAAAACCAAACTTTTCAAGTTGTTTGGCTAAATTAGGAAGATGATTCTTCTTAAAATGTTCCTTATCAATCGCCTCAGAACCCTCAATAAAGAGTTGATTTCCCTCAGCACGAACTTGCAAATTTTGATAAAGGGACTTAAAACCTTGACTAGCACATGGGCCTTCAGAAAAAGCCTCCCTATAGTAGGACTGCAAGAGCTGATTTGAAAATTCTTGAGACCGAGCCTTAATTTCGAAAACAGCTTTATTGCCTGTCTTAGAAAATTCTTCGCTCAAACCTTTCTTTAATTCTAAAAAGATTTCAATCGGTAAAATATTAGAAAATACGAAATGAAACTCCCATACCTTACTAATTTTATGAACCACAACTCGCTCAATATCGGCCTGTGCTAAAGCAGGAGCCTGTCTCATTTCAGCAGGTATCCCCAATTGATTCATCAAAATTTCAAAACTATTTGACATTCATTTTCCTCACATTATTCTCCTACTATTTTACCATATTTAGAGGTATTTTCTAAAGACAAAAGGAAGCCACTAAGTGACTTCCTTCTAAAGTGAGGACGGATTAGTCTTCACCTTTGTTTTTCTTAATGATTTCTTCTTGTACTGACTTAGGTACATCTTCGTAGTGGTCAAATACCATCATGAATGTACCACGTCCTTGAGATGCAGAACGAAGAACTGTTGCGTAACCGAACATTTCAGCAAGTGGAACGTAAGCACGAACGATTTGGCTGTTACCATGTGCTTCCATACCATCTACACGTCCACGACGAGCAGTTACGTGACCCATAACATCACCAAGGTTTTCTTCTGGAACAGTGATTGTTACAAGCATCATTGGTTCAAGGATAGCTGGTTGTGCTGATTTAGCAGCTTCTTTAAGGGCAAGTGAAGCCGCGATCTTGAAGGCAGTTTCAGATGAGTCGACATCGTGGTATGAA
>CABTZI010000027.1:0-11799 GCA_902489265.1 uncultured Streptococcus sp. | reverse complement strand
TTAATACTCAATGAAAATCAAAGAGCAAACTAGGAAGCTAGCCACAGGCTGTACTTGAGTACGGCAAGGCGAAGCTGACGTGGTTTGAATTTGATTTTCGAAGAGTATAAGCACAAGAAAACTCAGACCGATCGGTCTGAGTTTTTTATGATCTTAAATTTTCGAGATAGCTCTGGGCTGTCTCTAAGTTAAAGGTTTTATCTGCGATGAGTCGCTCAACTAAGGGAGCTACCTCGGACTCACTGGCACCTGCTAGGAGTGCCAAGGATTTGGCCTGCAATTTCATGTGGCCTTGCTGGATTCCTGTACTCACCAAGGCTTTGAGGGCCGCAAAGTTTTGGGCGAGACCGATAGAAACGATAAGCTGGGCTAATTCTTTGGCAGAAGGATTTCCCAGTAGCTCATGACTGAGGGCTACACGAGGGTTGAGGCCGATAGAACCACCCTTGGTCGCTACAGGCATGGGCAGAGTCATCTCACCAACCAATTCTTCTGTTTCCAAGTCTAGGCGCCAAGAGCTAAGACCTTGGTAATGTCCATCTCGACTGGCAAAGGCATGGGCTCCCGCCTCAATGGCACGCCAGTCATTACCAGTGGCAATCAAAATGGCATCAATACCATTAAAAATCCCTTTATTGTGGGTAGTAGCTCGATAAGGATCAGCCTGTGCAAATTGACTAGCCAAAGCTATTTTCTCCGCAATCTCTCGCCCTTGATCCTTTTGGCGACTCAAGTAGCGAAAGGCGATGCGACAGCTTGCTGTCACCAGAGAATCGGTCGCGTAATTAGACAGAATACCCATAAGACTCTGACCCTGACTGAGTTCTTCTAAGACTGGTTTCAAGGCTTCCAACATGGTGTTGAGCATATTGGCTCCCATGGCTTCTTGAGTATCAACATGAAGATAGACGACGAGGAAGTCTGTTTCACCTTTAATCTGATCTACATGCAAATCACGCGCCCCACCTCCACGTTTGACTATAGAAGGATAGGCTTGATTGGCAAGTTCCAAGAGTTCGGCTTTCTTACTGGCAATTTTCTCTTGCGCTTGTTCAGGATTAGCAACTTGATAAAGAGCTACCTGCCCAATCATCCGGCGCTCATGAACCTGAGCAGTAAAGCCACCTGCACGCTTGATGATTTTACTGGCATAGCTGGCCGCAGCAACCACGGACGGTTCTTCTGTCACATAGGGAACTGTGTATTCCTGACCGTTGACAAGGACCTCTGGAACCAGCGAATAAGGCAGAGAAAAAGTTCCCACTACATTCTCACTCAGCTGGTCTGCGACAGTCACGCTAATGTGTTCATCCTGCTCCAGACTGGTTTGTTTTTCAGGACTAAGGAGCGCCTGAGCTTTTAACAGCTCGAGGCGCTCTTGGTATGATTTTTTAGAAAATCCATTCCAACTTATCTTCATTATTTTTCAACCTTGTTATAACGGCGTTGGTGGTCAACAATTTCAACCAAGGCAAAATCTTGATTTTCATAGCCAGCAAACTGGGCAGAGTTTGTTTCATCTAAGTCTACTTCCTCAAAGAAGACTTTTTCATAGTCAGCAACAGACAGGGCAGTTCGTTGGTTGAGCTTGTTCAAGCGGTCTTTATCCAGATAAGCTTCATAACCTTCAACCAATTCACCACTGAAGAACTCAGCCACAGCACCACTTCCGTAACTATAAAGGGCAATTTTATCGCCAGCCTTCAAGCTATCTGTATTTTCCAAGAGAGACAAAAGTCCAAGGAAAAGGGAACCTGTATAGATATTCCCTACCTTTTGACTGTAAAGAATAGACTGGTCAAAGTGCTTTTGCAAGAGGTCTTTTTTCTCTTGAGGCAGGCTCTTATCCATGATTTTTTTCAAGCCTTTTAGCGCTAATTTAGGGTAAGGCAAGTGGAAACAAACAGCCGCAAAATCATCCAAAGTAAGCTGGTAGCGTTTTTGGTATTCAAGCCAAGTCGTTTTCAAACTATCCAAATATTGTTGGGTAGAATAGACACCATTTACATAAGGAGTTGTTGAGTAATTTGGACGCCAGAAATCCATGATGTCACGAGTCTGAGCCACATTGTCATTATTAAAGGCCATAATGCGTGGATTTTGTGTAATTAACATGGCCACACTGCCAGCACCCTGAGTTGGTTCTCCTGGAGTTTCAATACCGTACTTGGCAATATCACTGGCAATGACCAAAACCTTGGACTCTGGAGAATTTTCCACATGCAATTTGGCATAATGAAGGGCAGCTGTCGCTCCATAGCAGGCTTCTTTAATCTCGAAACTACGAGCAAAAGGCTGGATTCCCAGCAAACCATGCACAAAGACGGCCGCAGCTTTACTCTGGTCAATTCCTGACTCAGTCGCCACAATGACCATATCGATTTCTTGTCTTTCTTGCTCAGTTAAAATAGAGTCACTTGCACTGGCCGCCAAGGTCACGATATCCTCAGTTAGGGGCGCAATACTCAATTCCTTGAGTAAGAGTCCTTTGCTTAATTTTTCAGGGTCAATTCCCCTCGCTTCTGCTAAGTCTTGTAATTTCAAGACATATTGACTGGTCGCAAAACCAATCTTATCAATACCGATTGTCATATTTACCTCTGTTTTATCATTCATTGTAAAAAATCGTTCTATACTATTTTATCACAAATGGCAGTAAAAGAGAGAAAAAAGACTTGATTCACCAAATCAAGTCCCTTATGAATCTAACTTTTATGCTGTTTTCGTAAGTGAGAATACAGTCTGAGAATCACTGTTCCGCTAGCCATTCCAATGGAAATCACCAAAGCCAGCATAACAACCAAGGTTGCACTGGCAATGGCGTGACTGTAATCTCCCGTCACAAAAAAGGCAGTTGTCCGATAAGAAAGATAACCCGGAACTAGAGGTGCCAAGATGGCTAAGATAAAGACCACAGCAGGTGTCTTATAAAGAATACTTAAAATCTGGCTGATACAAGAACCGATAATGGCTGCAATAAAAGTAGCCACAATAACATTGGTCGGTTCCTTGAGCAAGAGATAAATCAGCCAGACAGCCATGCCCAAAATCCCTCCAGGTAAGAGCATGGAGCGTTGCACATTGAGTACGATTAGAAAAGTGATAATGGCAAGAAGACTTGCTACTGCTTGTAATAAAAAGGTTGTTAGTGTCATATTAGTTCATCAATACCAAGGCGACAGAAGTTCCTGCCCCTAAAGCAAGGGTAATGAGCAGAGATTCAAACATCTTGCTCATACCAGAGTTTATGTGGTTGGTCATAATATCACGAACCGCATTGGTCAAGGCAATTCCTGGTACAAAAGGCATGACCGCACCAGCTATAATCAAATCTGCCGTTGAGGGAAAGCCTGTGTAGCGCGCCCAAAACTGAGCTATCATCCCAAAGACAAAGGCTCCAGCAAATGCTGTTACAAAAGGAATTCGGATAAACTTTTCCACATAGAGGGAAAAGGCAAAACCAAATAAGGTAGCCACTCCTGCCCCAAGTGCGTCGTAGATATTTCCACTAAACATAACTGAAAAGAAAGGGGCACTAAAGGTCGCAGCCAAAGTTACCTGCAACTTAGTATAGGGAAGGGGTTGAGTTTGTAAAGTCGTCAATTGCTTGAAGGCTGTTTCTAAATCAAGCTTTCCACCTACTAACTGACGAGAAATCTGGTTCACATCGCAGACTTTTTCGATGTTATAAGAAGAGGAGGTCACGCGCTTCATACGTGAAATATTGGTATTTTCAATCGAGAAAAAGATAGCGGCAGGCATGGCAAGAACATTACAATCCACAATCCCCTGCGAATGCGCAATACGAATCATGGTATCCTCTACACGATGGATTTCTGAGCCACTTTTAAGGAGAATAGTCCCCGCTAACATAATCACATCAATAACGGCATTTAATTCTTTTGATTCTTCCATGCTTTCCTCCTTTTATCAACTCCTTCTATTCTATCACAAATCTGGAGTCAAAAAAAATCTTTGCCATGAAATCATGACAAAGATTCGTTTAATCACGAGAATTTTCGTGGTTGTCTTCACTGCTTGATTGAGTCGTAGCAGCTGCATTCCCTCGTTGATTTCCTTGTTGGTTCCCCTGACTTGGTGTCGTAGTAGAACCTTGGTTTCCACGTTGGGATGGTGCTGATGATGACGTTGACGGTGGTGTTTTTGGTTTGTAGATTGAAATCTTGACACGCGTCTTAGTCAAATCAACCTTTTCACCCGCTTTTGGACTCTGTTCAACGACTGTACCCTCAGCAGTTCCATCAGGAGCTGTCGACACTTCTACAACTTCAATATTGGCTTCCTTAATCCCAACAATTTGAATAAGATTATTTTTAGTAAATTCAAGACTAGATCCTTTATAACTTGGCATAGAAACGCTGGTTACTTTCTTAGCAACGGTTAAGGTAATCGTTGAGGCCTTGCTCAAATCATAGGTTGTTCCAGCAGCTGGACTCTGTCTGAGAACAGTTCCTGCTTCGCTCTCACTTGATTCTTCTTCCTCAATCTTGATGAGATTTTCAGGAACCTTCTTCTGCTTGAGTTCTGCTATAACATCTGTCGATTTACGGCCGATATAGTTACTCAATTGGAAAGATTGCTTGCCTGATGAGACAACCAAATTGATTTTCGAACCTTCTTTTCGAGCTTTTCCAGCTTCAGGATCTGTACGGATAATCCGCCCTTCTTCCACCTTCTCACTAGCCTCTGATTTCTCCTCGCCAATCTCAAAATTGGCTTTCTTGAGCGTTTCCTTGGCCTCCGCCACTGTCTGACCTGCCACATCTGGAATGGCAATGGTTGCAGGAGTTCTGGATAATATCCAAATTAGAGAAGCTGCCACCAATACAATGCTGGCCAACAAAATCATATAACGAACTCTAAATTTCCGTTTCTTAACAGGCTTGCTTGCGTAATTGTCTTCTGAAACCTGCTGACTCGGCTTCGCAGCCTGTGGCTTCGGACTTTGTGTTTGCACCTTAGGAATCGAGGTCAAGGTACTCTGGGATACCTTTGGTAGAGTCTTGGTGTCCGCCTTAGTCGTATCATTAAATACCAGTTTAGGCTCATTGCGACGATTGTAAGACAAGCTACTAGACAAGTCCACATACATCTCTGCAACTGACTGATAACGATCTGTCAATTTCTTGGCAGTTGCCTTGATAACAACATTCTCCAAAGCCTGAGGCACAGATGGATTTTCATCAATAACTGACGGCAGTGGTTTCTGGAAATGCTGGAGGGCAATGGTCACCGCGCTATCCCCATCGTAAGGGATATGGCCAGTCAACATCTCATAGAAAATAATCCCCATGGCATAGATATCACTCTGTACAGTCGCCTTCGAACCACGCGCCTGCTCTGGTGACAAGTAATGAACCGAACCCAGCATAGAGTTAGTCTGAGTCAGACTCGTCTCTGCAAAGGCTACTGCAATCCCAAAGTCTGTGACCTTGGCAGTCCCATCTGGTGTCAAAAGGATATTTTGAGGTTTCAAGTCCCTATGGACAATTCCTCTGGTATGGGCCAAACGCATAGCCAATAGGATTTGTCCCATGATACGGACGGCTTCTTCATTAGAGAGAGGATAGTGTTCCTTGATATAGCGTTTGAGGTCCAGCCCAGCAACATACTCCATTGCAAGATACTGTTGTCCGTCTTCCTCACCAATATCTGTTATCCGAACGATATGAGGATGGTCTAGATCTGCCATAGCTCTCGCTTCACGCTGAAAACGAGCTACAGCTATCGGGTCCGTCTGGTAGTTAGTCCTCAGGACCTTCACTGCCACTTCTTCTCCGTCTAGAATTAAATCCTTGGCCAAATAGACATCTGCCATGCCTCCTCGGCCAATCTGTTTCACAATCCGATAGCGTCCGGCAAAAATCTTGCCGATTTGGATCATTCTGCATCCTCCTCGTTCATAGAAACAAGGGCAACCGTAATGTTGTCTAAACCTCCTGCATTGTTAGCAAAACGCACGAGCGTCGCTGTTTTATCTGCCAAAGGAATATCACTGGTTACAATATCACAAATCTCACTGCCTGAAATCATGTTGGTCAAACCATCACTATTGAGCAAGAGATAGTCACCTGGCTCAAGGGTAATCATTCCAAAATCAGGTTGAACTTCATCTTTTTGACCGATAGACTGGGTAATGATATTTTTCTGTGGATGGCTAGCTGCTTCTTCAGGTGTCAATTGACCTGCCTTAAGCAATTCATTGACCAAGGAATGGTCGCTCGTTAACTGGTGGTATTCTTCCCCACGAATCAAACCGATACGAGAATCCCCAATATGGGCATAGATAGCCTGATTGCCAATAATAGCAACAGCTTCGAGAGTTGTTCCCATTCCTTTATAGGCATCATCTTGTCCAAGTTGATGAATCTTTTGATTTTCAATCTCAAGGTTGTTAGCAAACCATTCACGCACTTCATTGACTGTATCGATTTGGGTATCAACCCAAGCTATACCTAGGTCTGTTACCGCCATTTCACTAGCGATATTCCCTGCGCGATGACCTCCCATCCCATCAGCTAAAATAATCATGGTACGCCCAGCTCTATTGACATAGTGGTTGACATAGTCTTGGTTATTTGTTCGTTTCTGACCAACATCTGTTAATAATGAAATTTCCATGTGTCAGTTCCTTCCTAATCCGATATCTTGCGAAATTGACTGATGAAGAATCCATCACTTCCATACAATTCAGGTGTAATGAGGATACAGCCGTCTTTCATGATATCCTTACATTCATGTTCTAGTTTTACCTGCTCGAACTCGGGATGACTTTCTAAAAACGCCTCCACGACTTGAAAATTCTCCTCTGAGACAATAGTACAGGTACTATAAGTTATTATACCACCTTTGCGTAGTGTTTGACAAACACTACCTAATATTTCTAGCTGAATTTCCTGTAAGGACGCGAAATCTGCCGTTTCTTTATTGTATTTGATGTCTGGTTTGCGACGCAGAAGACCGATTCCTGAACAAGGAGCATCTACTAGAATCTTGTCAAATGAATCCTGACCAAAAAATTCATACACTTTTCTGGCATCCAATTTTTGAGTTTGAACCCGATCTGCGACTCCCAGACGTCGGGCATTTTCTTGGATTAAGTCCAACTTGTGGTCATACAAGTCCAGAGCAGTAACCTGGCCTGTCGTGAGATAAGAGGCTATATGGGCTGTTTTCCCACCCGGAGCCGCACAAGCATCTAGAACCTGCTCATCACCTTGTAGATCAAGAGTTGGCGCAACCAATTGACTGGACTCGTCTTGAATAGTTATAGCACCTTCTGCAAACAAATCATGACCTGCAAAATGCCCTTGCTCCTTGACCAGACCAGAAGGAGACAAGGATGAATCACTAGCCTCTAACAAGGCTTGGATTTCCTCTTTTCGGCTTAGGTTAGTCACACGAATACTGGCCTTGTTGCGCACCAAAAGACTTTCAAAAATAGCTTGCGCTCGCTCTTCACCGTATTCTTCCTTGAATTTGGCAACTAGCCAAACCGGTAGAGAATAGGCAATGGAATCACGCTTGTTTTTTCGCTTGATACTGGCAATATCTGGCCAACCTTCACGCAGGATACGGCGAAGGACAGCATTAACCAATTTTTCGCTGCCCTTTTTACGGAATTTAGCCAATTCCACTGCTTCATTAACCACAGCATGGTCTGGAATCTTATCCAAATAGCGAAGTTGGTAGGCACTCATGAGAAGCAGAACATAGAGCCAGCTGTCTAACTGGTCTCTATCTTCGATAAAGTGGGACAGGTACCATTCCAGAGTCAGTTTACGGGCCACCGTTCCATAGACCAGCTCTGTTACCAAGCCCTTGTCTGCTGCTGAAAGCTGGCTTCCCTTGAGATGCTTATTTAAGGCAATATTTGAGTATGCTTGATTGATAAAGACATCCTCTAATACTGCTAGGGCTAGACTTCTAGCCGTTTCTACTTTAGTCACCAAATCGTTCTCCTACAGTCAATGTACGTCCAACTCCGTTGAGGAAGGAAGCAATGTCCATCTTAGGTTTACCAGCTGGCTGCACTTGTTTGAGGGATAGAGCCCCTTCTGCCGTTGCGACAATCAATTCTTTCTTGCCAATAGAGATAATCTCTCCTGGATTTCCCTGACCTTCTACTGCTAGGGCTTCATAAATCTTAAAGCGGTCGCCCTTAAGGAAAGTATGGGCAACAGGCCAGGGGTTCATCCCACGGATTTGGTTAAAGAGTTGACGATTGGTTTTAGTCCAATCTAGTTTTTCTTCTTCTGGCTTGATATTTGGCGAGAAAGTAACTTGACTTGGATCCTGAGGTTCAGGTTTGATATCACCAGCAATGTAGGCAGGCAAAGTATCCAAAAGCAAATCACGACCAACTAGCGCCAATTTCTCAAACAAGGTGCCAACATTGTCCTCATCCGTGATTGGAATACTACGACGAGAAATCATATCTCCTGCATCCATTTCCTTAACCATCTCCATAATGGTCACACCAGCTTCCTCATCCCCTTGAATCAAGGCATAATGGATAGGCGCACCACCACGATGTTTTGGAAGAAGGGAGGCGTGAACATTGACAGCAAAGTCCATGCTATCAAGGAGTTTACTTGGGAGAAATTGCCCAAATGCAGCAGTCACAATTCCATCTGCTCCTAGCTTCATAAGATCTTCCATCTCTGGACTTCCAGATAGTTTTTCAGGTTGGTAGATAGGAAGTCCTGCCTCTTTGGCAGCTTGTTTAACTGGGGTTTCCTGGATAACTTTTTTACGTCCGACAGCACGGTCTGGCTGGGTCACAACGGCTAGAATTTCATAACGGTCATCTGTCAAAAGTCCTTTTAAGACTGTTGCTGAAAAGTCGGGTGTCCCCATAAAGATTAATTTTGTCATATCTTCTCCTTCTTATAAAAATTGCTGCGGCTCATGGTCAATGCTAAGACGGAGCTCACTATTTTCCCGTTCTTGAGTCAAGGCCAAGATCTGGTTGAGGGTCGGCCCCAGCTCATCTTCTAAACGGTATTTAATTAAAATTTGGTAATGATAGAGGTTGTGGGTACGAGCAATGGGTTTTGGCGTCGGCCCAAGGATGTTACTGGTTTCAGACAGGCCTGAGCGCAAAATGTTCATAACTTCATAGGCACGTTTGACCACCTCTTCTTCCTTCTTGTGAGAAAGGGTAATGCCAATGGTGAAATAGTAAGGTGGATAGCCTAGTTGGCGTCTGATTCCCATTTCATAGGCATAAAAGCCTTCGTAATCCTGATCCTTGGCAAATCGAATAGCATAGTGCTGCGGATTATAAGACTGAATCAAGACCTGACCTGCTTTTTCAGCCCGACCTGCTCGACCTGCCACCTGAGTCAAGAGCTGGAAGGTTCTCTCAGAAGAACGGAAATCTGGTAGATTCAAGGCCGTATCCGCATTGAGCACTCCGACCAGAGTCACATTTGGAAAATCCAATCCCTTGGCAATCATCTGAGTACCTAGTAAAATATCTGCTTCCCCTCGACCAAACTGGTCAAGCAGAGCTTGATGACTACCTTTCTTACGAGTCGTATCCACATCCATCCGTAGAATGCGGGCCTGCGGAAAGAGTTCTGCTAGCTCGTCATAAGCCTTCTGAGTTCCCGTCCCGTAGTAACGAATACTGCGACTCTTACAGTTGGGGCAAACGTGAGGAATATCCTTCGAAAAACCACAATAATGGCAGTTCATGGTCTTGGTATCCATGTGCAAGGTCAAGGAAATGTCACAGTTAGGACAAGTATCCACCGCCCCACACTCCCGACACATAACAAAGCTAGAATAACCACGGCGATTGAGCATGAGAACCACCTGCTCTTTTTTAATCAGTCTATCTTGAATGGCTTCTAGCAAAGGAGGCGTAAAGTTTGACGTCTCATTTTGTCCGATATAGTCTCGAAAGTCAATCACTTGAACCTCAGGAATCCTAGCTAAAGGATTAGCTCGTTGGGTCAGACGCAAGTGTTGATAGACGCCTTTTCCAGCTCGCGCACGGCTCTCTAAGCTCGGTGTTGCAGACCCAAGTACCAGAGCTGCTTGATTATACTGAGACCGTAAAATAGCCACCTCTCTGGCATGGTAACGGGGATTGCTGTCCTGCTTATAAGTCGCTTCATGCTCTTCATCGATAATCATAACACCTAGATTTTTCAGCGGAGCAAAGATGGCCGATCTGGCGCCAACCACAACTTGGGCATCGCCGCGTTCCACCTTGCGCCATTCATCATACTTTTCACCATTAGATAAGCCTGAGTGAAGAATGGCCACCTTGTCCCCAAAACGTGCAATAAAACGTTCCGTCATTTGTGGAGTCAAGGAAATCTCAGGCACTAACAAGATGGCTGTTTTCCCCTTATCCAAAGCTCCTTGGATTATTTGTAAGTAAACCTCGGTCTTCCCACTTCCTGTAATCCCTTGAAGGAGGAAGGGAGGTTGATGGCTGCCAATCGCACTCACAACCGCATCACGCGCCTGTCTTTGCTCTGGATTCAATTCCAAAGGCTGACTTGCTTCAATCCCTTCAAAATAAGTAGCCGAGCGTTGAACTTCCTTTTGGACTATGGTCACAGCACCTTGTTCGACAAAGAAATTGACTTGCTCCCGTGAGTAGGATTCTAACAAACTAGCCAAGGAAGCACTCTCAGGATGAGAAAGCAAATAGTCTCTCAGTTCTAACTTTTTCTTGGCGCGCGCAGAAATCTCGACACCTTTTAATCGATCAAGATTCACCTCATACCAAGACTGGGTCTTGACCTTCTTTTGATCAATTGCCTGATATTCTAGACCAAGCAAGCCTTTTCTAGTCAAACGCATCATTTCAGCTTGCTTACCTAAATCTAGAGAAGAAAAGGCTAGCGAATCTTCTGAACCAAACAGACGCTCTCGATCTTCCTGACTCAAACCTTCCAGAGGATAAAGAATCTTATCATAGCTGGAGTTCAGAAATCCCGGCAGCATAGCCTTGAGGATGGAGATTTTGTAGGAGAAGACGGACTTGCGTAACTCCTCAGCAAGCCAGAGTTGTTCTTGCGTGAGAACAGGAGAAAAATCCAGCACCTCGGCAATATCTTTTAAATCTTGCTCCATCTCTTCTTCATCTGATTGGGACTCCAAACCAAGAACAATCCCTTGAATCAGGCGATTGCCCTTACCAAAAGGCACATGAACCCGCATCCCAACTTCCAGCATTCCCAGAAACTCCTCAGGAATCCTGTAACTATAGGGCTGGTCCGTCTGCATCAAGGGCACATCTACAATAATCTTGGCTATGGCCATCTTCTCACCTCCTCCTTGTCAGTATATTCTTGCAATAGAAAAAATAAGATTGAGTCCCCCCAACCTTAAATTTTTTCACCATCTTCTTTTTCTTTAGCGATTTGCTCTTTGATTTTCTTTTCTTCTTCTTCTTTGCGGCGTTTTTCTTCTTCGATACGACGACGCACTGCTTCACGTTTTCCTTCTGGATCTGGGTGAATTGTAACGTTTCCTGATTCGATTTCTTCTAAAGCGCGAAGAGTTGATTTTTCAGACTTGAAACCTTGAGTTGCTGGCGCACCTGCTTCCAATTCGTGGGCACGTTTTGCTTCCAAGATTACGAGTGAATATTTTGATGGAACCTTGTCGAGCAAGGTATCAATAGAGGGTTTTAACATCATTTGCTTGTACCTATTTTCTAAATTTTATCGAGTAGTTGGAGATTTTGGTAACATCTCCTGATAGTGACCAATGACACGATCCACACGGAAGTGTTCTGCTTCGATCACACGT